>JAGLSF010000217.1 GCA_023136305.1 Spirochaetota bacterium | reverse complement strand
CACACTGTGCGCTTCCATCCAGTTTTCAATGTCCTTCCGGATCTTTCGCAGCTGCTCCACTCCCTTCTCATAGAGCACCGAGCAGAGCTGCACTGCATTGGCTCCCGCGTACACATGCTTTATTACCTGCTCAGCAGTGTGTATGCCTGTTGAGGCGGAGATATCACCGTTTACTCGGTTGGCGAGAAGCGCAACCCAGCGCAGAGGGAGGCTCATCTCCGAGGGAATACTCAGCGGGTTGCCGGCCTTGATACATGCCTTCTCCACGTCAATATCGAACTGATAGAAGCGGTTGAAGAGAACGAGAGCAGAGGCACCCCTGCTGCACAGGTCATAGGCGAACTGCGCAAAGGATGTAAAGAAAGGCCCAAGCTTTATGGAAACGGGAATGTTCACCGTACCCTTCACCTTATCGAGGATCTTGAAATAGAGGCTTTCGACATCGCTTCCCTTCTTCTTCACATCACTGACAAGGTAGCTTATGTTCAGCTCGATGCCGTCGGCACCTGCCGACTCGAGCTGTTTGGCATAATCCTTCCACCAGTGCGGGGTAATGCAGTTCAGAGATGCAATAATCGGTATATTTACCATCTCCTTCGCCTCTTCGATGATTTTGAGCTTCACATCGGGTCCGAACTCCATGCCCATTTTATTCACATAGTCATAGGCTTCAGCATGCCAGGCCGGTCCAATATGCTGTTCCAGGTCCTCCACAACCTCCTTCTGGACCTGCTCCTCGAAGAGCGACTTGACAACAACTGCACCAGCACCGTTATCCGCCAGTCTCTTTATCCCGTCAGCGTCCTTGGAAAGGTTGCAGCTTGCAACCATCAGAGGATTCTCCAGTTCCAGACCCATGTATTTTGTCGAAAGATCAGCCATGAAAGCCCCCTTCATTCACCCTATCCTTTTATTTCCCTTACTGAGGACAGTTGCAGGTTGTATTACAAGCTTGAGCGGAATCAGAATTCCGCCTTGGCACAGGTACCCTTGCGGGCACAGGTACCCACAGGGGCACACACACTCCTTCTCTATAGCTCCTCCGGAACACAGAGATTCGATTCGCTCTCAGCGACCCTTCCACAGGCTCTACAGATATACTTACCATTTTTGACCAGTTTTTTATAATCGTCCCAGTTTTTCAGAAGGAAACCAACGTTCTGCAGGTAGCAGAGGTGCTCCTCATGTCCGGGATGTGGCATTTTCGTCTCAGCCATACTTTCCTCCTCACGGGCATACTCCAGGCCCCGATTCACGCAAAACTGTACCCCGACAATAACGTAAAACAATGCCTTTGTCAATCCTTCACCATACTTTTTTCAACCGAGTGTTGGGTTTCAGTGATCTCCCGACTTTGGCAAGAGGTTTTTTATCTACCTGCACCACATCGGCAGTGAAATCCACCTTATTACTGAAAAAGGCCGATCCGACACCCACAGCATCGAAGGGAACCTTCAGCTCCACAAATCGTTCGACTTTCTCCCGGTTGAAACCGCCGCTCACCACAATGCGTACCCAGGAAAAACCTTCCCGATCGAGGGCTTCTCTCAGCATGGAAACAAGTTCCGGATTCACCCCGAAGGAATCGGCCCCTCTGCCCGTAACGGAGACATCACGCAGATCCCCCGCGGTATCGAGACGGACTCCCCAGAGCTGACGACCGAAATGACGGGCAACTTCAATGCTCGTCCCAATGCAGTCATTCCAGAAATCAACGAGTGCAATGAGGTTGATCTCCTCGGGTACATGCTTCCGGAAGGCCCTGCACGCCTCCAGGGTATCGCCCCCATAGACTGCAATGAGACCATGGGGAATGGTACCGACACCCTTTTCTCCCCAGAAAGAGCCGTTTGCATCGGTTGAAACCGCCTGTGCGCCGCCGATGTGCGCAGCGTATCCGTCAAAGCTCTGCACCAGATAATGGTCGAAACGTGAGGCAAAGAACAGTACTGACCTGTCACCTGCTGCCTGCACCACTTCATGAACCGATGTGGCAACCGATGTGCCCCGTGCCAGCACACCGAGATAGACCGTTTCCAGATGTGAAAAATGGGCGTACGCACCCTCGATGGTAAGCACGGTTTCCCCCTTCCGGACCCTGTCACCGTCATGCAGTGCATTGATCAGGAGATCGCCCGGATTATCAGCACAGCGCCTGACAATGGCAAGGGCCTCATCAATACCACAGAGTACACAATCATCCCGGCAGAAAACCTGCATGAGAACCCGGGCATTATTGCCTCCCCGAAGCAGGATTTCCCTCGTCCTGTTGAAGTAGTTGTCAGTGTAAAATCCCTTTTTAATCCGCTCAACCGGAATCGTAAATACATCAGCTGAAAGTCTCTCTTCCATCTTCAAACCCCGGCAGATCCTACAGGTTGTGCAGCTCCTCCATGGTCAGGGTGTGGAACCCGCCCTTTCTTATCAACCCTTCGGCCCTTTCGTAATCATCAACCTCGAGAATGAGAACAGCCCTTTCCCTCTGCTGTAATATAAAACCGTAGGCGTTGCTCACATTGATGCCATTGCTGTGCAGATACTCCGTTATATCGGCAAGACCTCCCGGTCTGTCTTCCATGATGATGGCAATGACATACTTTCTTGAAACGCTGAAACCGTCACCCGCGAGCGCTTCGGCTGCACCTTCAGGATCGTTGGAAATGATATTGATGAGGCCGTATTCGCCCATATCAGATATGGTTATGGCCCTGATATTGATACCCTCGTCGCCCAGTTTCCGTGCAATCCTGGATATCCTGCCCGGTTTGTTCTCCACAAATACTGTTACCTGGGATGCCATAGCACATTTCTCCTTTACTAATTCAGGGCCTGGGGCTCTTTTCCCTGTGGTCTACCACCCGTGAGGCCTTTCCTTCACTCTTGGGAAGTGAGTTCGGCTCAACGAGTATGACCTGAGGCCGGATGAGTATCTCGTTCTTCAATTCCTCGACGATTCTGCGCTTGAGACTCTCTAGTTCTCCTATGTTTCCATGAAAGATCTCCTGCACAACCTCAACCTTGATCTTCATGGTATCGAGATATTCCACGTTCTCAATTTCGATCAGGTAATTGTGCCCTATCTCCGGTATATCCATGAGTACCTTTTCAACCTGCATGGGGTAGATATTGACACCCTTAATGATGAGCATGTCGTCGCTTCGGCCTTTGATACGTGAAATGCGTCTGTGTGTACGGCCGCAGAGGCAGGTGCCGGTATACACGGTCGCGATATCTCCGGTCCGATAACGGATAATTGGCATCCCTTCCCTCTGCAGAGTCGTCAGGACGAGCTCACCTTCATGCCCGTCTTCCAACACTTCTCCCGTAGCAGGGTCGATGATTTCGAGAAGATAACTGTCCTCCCAGAGATGCATGCCGTTCTGTTCCTCACATTCAAAAGCCACACCGGGTCCGTTCATCTCTGAGAGACCGTAGGAGTTGAAAGCACGTATACCGTAGAGACTCTCTATCTTCTTTCTCGTCTCCCCGGTATAGGGCTCTGCTCCCAGAAAGGCTACCTTTAGTTTCAGGTCCTGCCGGGGATCGATGCCCTCCTCCTCAAAGATTGTATACAGATGCAGAGCATAACTCGGTGTTGTATGTATCGCCGTTGTTCCAAAGTCCTGCATCAGCTTGATCTGCCGCTTCGAATTACCCGAGGAGGCCGGTATGGTCAGTGAACCAAGTTTCTCCGATCCGTAATGCAGGCCAAGGCCGCCGGTAAACAGACCGTAGCCCATCATGTTCTGAAATACGTCGCCCTTTCGAACACCGGTCATGTACATACTCCGGGCAACGAGTTCTGACCAGTTGTCAATATCGCCCCTCGTGTGATACACCACCGTCGCCTTCCCCGTGGTGCCCGACGAAGAGTGGAGCCGGACAATATCTTCCAGGGGCACGCACAAAAATCCATCGGGAAACCCGTCCCTAAGATCCTGTTTTACTGTGAAGGGAAGAGTTTTTACATCCTCGAGGTTTTCCAGGCGATCGGGCAATCTTTTCCTGTAATGCTGCGAGCGAGCGGCACGGGCAAGTGCACTGTTGATTCTGGAAAGCTGCAAACTCTCCAGATCACTTCGGGGCATGGTCTCAAAGGCCCTGTTCCAATACCGTTCATCCATCCTCAAATCCTTTTAT
>JAGLSF010000216.1 GCA_023136305.1 Spirochaetota bacterium | reverse complement strand
GGGATGACCAGCTTTCCCTCCCCAATCATCCGGTCGATTTTCTCACGGTGTACGAGGGACATGTCCGACTCCACGATGCCGGGGCGCAGCTCAATGACCGGAATACCGTGTTCACCGAGACGGTGGGCAAAAAGCTTTGCAGCCATACCAAGTGCTGCCTTGGTCAAGCAGTATTCTGCGCCCATGGGGTTTGTCATATGGCCCTGAACAGAGGTGATGAAGGCGATGCGTCCCCGCTCGATGACGCCCTTTTCCATCCAGTGCATCATGCGCCGTGCCACCTGCTGGGTGAGGAAGTAGGGCCCCTGCAGGTTGATGGACATGACCTTTTGAAACCGTTCTTCATCTGACTCGAGGAGATCGAGGGGCAAGGGTTCGATTCCCGCATTGTTTACGAGAAGGTCCAGCCGGCCGAACTGATCCTCAATGAATAAGAGCAGATGTTGCCGGTGTTCGGCAGAAGAGATGTCAGCGATACACACTTCGGCTCGAGCACCCTCTCCTTCTACCTGTTCCTTGACCTTCAATGCATTGCTGCGGGTAACAGATGGATCATCCTGGACCCCGTTAATGACGAGGTCGAAGCCTTCCTGTGCGAGTCCAAGGGCGATGCCCCGTCCGATTCCCCGTGATGACCCGGTAACAAGTGCCACTCGTTTTTTTTCAGAGGCCATTTTATGAGTCCCCCCTTTTAAAGAATGGACACTCAGATTATAAACCACCCCCTCTATATGTAAATGGTTTTAATGAAGGATCGAGCCAGGTCTGACGTATAAGCCGGGCCTGCAGCAATCTCTGGGGACTTTACTGCCACGACCAGAATGGGAAGATACCGTGGGCAAGGAAAGTGGTGGACCCCCGGCCTTCGGTTGAGACTGCATATATACCCGGCAGGTCGTCTTCGGTAGCTCCGTTCACCACGATATGACTGCTGTCCGGTGACCATATTGTATGGGAGCGTTGATACTGATCGTAGTATGGGATCACCTGCCCGAGGAACGCGCGAGTCGGGCGGATAGTGGTGAGGGCTTGAACAGTCCCTTCTGCAACGTTCAGGACCGAAACAGCGAGCACAAAGACCTCTCGATTGTCATCCCCCGTTATGATCTGTGGTTCGAAAAGGGCGATCTTTGTACTGTCGGGCGACCAGAAAAAGGCAAGCACATTGCTCGAAGGAACCTGATAGCTGGACCTATCTTGCCCATCGGTCACGTTCAGAATATTCAGCGTTCCTATACTCCCGCCAATGGGCGAACGCCTGCCGGTGACATAGGCAATCTGTTTGCCGTCAGGTGACCAGCTGAAGGTGAGAGGTCCCTGCCAGTCCACCAGGAGGTCCTGCGGCTCGCCGTCGTTTTGGGCGATGACCAGGGTGCTGTGACGCTGGAGCATCTCTGCGGCGATAAGCAGACGGCTTCCGTCCGGGGAGTACGCCGGGGCCTGAAAGAAAGCCGGGAAGTAGTTGAGTGTCGTGTAAGCGTACTCCTCTTCGGTAAGGTCGAAGAGCTTGATGGCGGCTTTTTCAGGCTGCTCTGCCGTTGAACCACCCGTGTGCGTGAGAATGGTACTGCTGTCTGCACTCCATGACCAGTAGAAGGGCTGCCCCATGTCAATGAAAGCCGGCTTCCCGCCCTCAGTGGGGAGTACCTGCAGGAGAAGGCCCTGTGCACTGTACAGTGTACTCAGGAAACTGATATTGCGTGAGTCGGGGCTCCAGTAGAGGTAGAAGGGTACAATTTCTTCTGTGGTCAGAAGAGTCTTCTTGTCACTGCCTTTAATATC
Source organism: Spirochaetota bacterium (assembly GCA_023136305.1). Taxonomy (GTDB): domain Bacteria; phylum Spirochaetota; class B62-G9; order B62-G9; family DRHN01; genus JAGLSF01. Next base: position 2,371 of record JAGLSF010000216.1, on the reverse strand, counting down.
TGAGATGTAGAGGGTTGATTCGACATTTCCCTCGCTGTCGACTCGGTAGCCGACGAAGGCCACCATTTCACCATCAAAGGACCAGGAAGGATAGCGGTACTCAGTCCTGTTCTCGTCACTTGGTGATGCGTCATCCGTAAGCTGATGGGCCCTTCCCTGAAGGGGATTCAGGATGTATATATTACCGTCTAAACCGGTAAAAGCTATGTGGCCTGTATCGGTGCCCGCTGTGCTTCTTATCCGATTCCCGGTCTGTACTGAGCGTGTGCACGACGCGAGAACGAAGAGTACAGCGATGAAAAGCATGAGAATCGGCAGCGGCCGGAAAAACGGACGTTTACATTTCACCAGCCCTTTACCTGAATGATTGTGTATGATCATTGTCCTATCCTGTTTTCATTAAATAGTATTGAACACTTTTATGCTCATATCTCTACTATAGAATATAATCTCCTAGATCTTGCAGAAAATGGAAGAAAGATGATATATTTGTGCCCATGGTTTTGGAAGGGGAGAAGATGCAGCAGGAGAAGGTCATACGGGTCCGCAACGTACACAAGAGTTACGGTAAATTACATGCCGTTGCGGGTCTCAGCTTCGATGTACTTCGTTCAGCCTGCTTCGGATTTCTGGGTCCCAATGGTGCAGGAAAGACTACCATGATGAACATGATATACGGCCGGACCCAGCGGGACGCCCATGGGGACAGCAGCATTGAGATCTTCGGGTATGACCCTGCTCGGGAGGAGCTCGAGATAAAGTATCTCTCCGGGGTGGTGCCCCAGGAGAACAACCTTGACGTGGAGCTCGATGTTCGGAAGAATTTGATGATTTATTCGAAGTTCTACGGTCTGTCTTCGAGAGAGGCTGAGCGGAGAATCGACGAGCTGCTTGATTTCATGGAGCTCACGGACAAAAAAAAATCGAGGATCAGGGAGCTTTCAGGTGGCATGAAACGGCGTCTGCTCATCGCCAGGGCGCTGCTCAATAATCCGAAGCTTCTCATTCTGGACGAGCCCACAACCGGTCTCGATCCGCAGGTTCGGCATCTCATATGGAACAAGCTTCGGCAGCTCAAAACGGCCGGTACCACTATCCTCCTCACTACACATTACATGGAGGAGGCCTTTCAGCTTGCCGATAAGATTCTGATCATCAATCAGGGCGAGAAGCTTCTCGATGGCAATCCACCGGAGCTCCTTGAGAAGTATATGGAGAGATATGTGCTCGAGGTACGGAATCTGGAGGCAACGAGCATGTTCCAGGAGATCATACGCGTCACCGATATACGGCAGGACCGGTTTCATGACACGCTGCTGCTCTACGCAGACAACCTCGACCTTCTCAAAGAGGCCGCCAGGGAGCTCGATCCGAGGAATTACTATCAGCGTCAGACAAACCTTGAGGACCTCTTTCTCAAGCTGACCGGGAGGGAGCTCTATGAACACCAGTAGGAGCGTGACTGCCGTTGTGCAGAGCGGAAAAACTCCACCGCTCTACCTCCGCCTGTACAGCGTCTGGTATCGCCACATGCGGGTCTACACCAAGAACCTCATCACCAACGGATTCCCTCCCTTTCTGGAACCACTTATATTCCTGGCGGCAATCGGGGTGGGTCTTGGACGCTTTGTGACCGAGATGAGGGGCATGGCCTATCTGCCCTTTCTCGGCTCGGGGCTTCTCGTGACGGCGGCCATGTTCACCGCTGCATTCGAATGCTCCTACGGTACCTTCATACGTCTCGAATATGACAAGGCCTACGACGGGATGATATCTGCACCCATAACGGTGGGCAATCTGTTCATCGGCGAGATACTCTGGTGCGGGACCAAGGGCTTCTTTTTCACCTTCGCCGTGCTCTCCGTTGTGTCAGCCTTCGGTGTACTTTCCTTCACGGGAAGCATTCTGTCTCCCCTTGTCGGTTTCCTCACCGGTGTTATGTTTGCTTCTCTATCGCTTCTCGTAACATCCTTTATCAAGGACATAAACCAGTTCAACTTCTACTTCACGGGCTTTCTCTCACCCATGTTCTTCTTCTCCGGGGTCGTGTTCTCCCTCGACAATCTCTCACCGGCACTTCAGCGGCTGGCGGAGATCCTTCCACTCACCCATGCAGTGCGGCTCGTGCGGGCTGTCTGCTTCCATGAATGGGACCCTCTGCTGTTACTTGACCTGGCATACATGGTTGCAGTGACGTTTATCACCGCATTTTTCGCGATCAGGAGACTGCGAAGAAAACTCATCACCTAATGAAAAAAGATTACAGCTCACTTGCTGTCACCTTTTTAGGGTGCTGATCTCTACCAGGACGGAGTGGGTGCGGGCGTCCAGAGGCTTGAAAACAGCTAAAAATTATATTGACAAATATACC
>JAGLSF010000215.1 GCA_023136305.1 Spirochaetota bacterium | reverse complement strand
GTAGTAGATACCAACGGCTTCCCGTCCCTGCCATTTCACCCGAATCTGCCTGCTTCCGGCTTGGGTGAACACGTCACTATTAAAAAATCGGTGGGGGCCGAGATCCATATCTTCCCCGGCAAGCTTAAAGGGATCCTGCAAACTTTGCCTGTTTTGAAGCATAAGGAGCCCTGCACCGATGATACATGCCGCAATGACAGCCGGGAGGTGAAGCAGGAAAATTGATTTCACCCTCATTTTGTCGACCCGTGCAACAACAAGCAGGGTTGCGAGCAGATAGCTTATTAAGATTGAAGGAACGAGAAACTTCCTCGCATAGATGAGAACGTTGCGTACGCCAATGTTCCAGAGCGGCAGATCGATGTTACCCAGAGCGAAAAAGGTAACAAACAGGGTCACGGGTATGATGAGTATGACCATAAAGATGAAGATATTGATAACGGACTTCACCAGAAATTTCATGCCTCAGTGTACCACACGCGATAAGTATTTCAAGAATAACTTGGGTGCCGGCATGACCCACAGGATGTGGGTCATGCCGACGGAGACAGGGAGGTCGGCAGTCGGCGGACCACAGGATGTGGGGTATGCTCTTCTATAATACAGTATCGTATCTCTTTTCATTTGCCTGTACTGTTTATGGAAGTTGTAGTAGAGCTCATTCATTTTATGGGGGTTGTAATGAGGCCCATTCTATCTATCGAATAAACGCTCGTGCTGCAGCGGCCGCAAGTATGGCCTTGACCGCATCAAAAGGAATGAAGGGGAGTACGGCATAGCGAATTGACCGAATCAGGCCGGTCTTTGTGTAGATGGAAAACTGAATGAGCCCGAGCACATAGATAACGGCAACACCAGTTAGCATGATTACAAGGGCCTTTGTGTACGGAATAGCATTGGTTTTTGTATAAGAAACGCTCCCCTCGTGTTTATTGTTGTGCCTGATGCGTGCTCTTTCAAACAGCTCGCCGATGATGTAGGGTGCAACGATGAATCCGACGATATACCCGCCGGTCGGGCCGATGGGGCCCACCACAAACCAGGGGATGCCCGCCACACCGAAAATGAGATAGAAAACCTGGCTCAGGGGTCCGTACTTTTTTCCGAGAAAAAGGCCGCACATGAGAACGGCAAAGACCTGTCCTGTTACCGGAACAGGGGTGAAGGGGAGATAGAAACGAAGCTGCGCACAGAGCCCTGTAAATCCCGCAAATAGTAGGGAAAGGGCTGTCCATGTGACCCATCCTGAAGCTACTCCCCGCGCAGGAACTGCCGCAAGTGTTACTCGAGCTTTATTTACTGTACTCTGCATTTTTTCTCCTCGCAACTGAGGCTACACCAATGACTTTCATCAATATACTACTGATCCTAGTTGAATGAAACAGCAATTTTGCTCCCTTTTTGGCCGTAAGCATACAGCCTACTCGTTTAGAAAATCTCCTCCCATACCTCCTCAATTATTCTATAGTAGCCGTGATGTTGAAGGCAGGCGGTTTGAGTATGAGTTTCTTGATCGTACACTTGTCAGCAGATGCCTTGACTGCATTGCCGTACTTCTGCGGAAAATCGGACGGAAGCTGAATATCGATGTTGATCTTTGTCACCATCCTTGTTTCGCTGTCCCGCTCCGTGGTCAAAATCACTCGAATGTTGTCTGTCGGAATATCACGCTCCCTGCAAAAACTGAGCACATAGAAAGCGGCGCAGGTGCCGATCGAGTGGAAGAACAGGTCGAAGGGTGACGGGGCCGTGTTTTCGCCTCCCGCACCTTCCGGCTGGTCCGTTTTCACGGTAAATCCTTTATAGTCTGCATCAACCTTGAGTCCACCTGGAAAAGTTACGATCATGTCCATTGTGCAATCCTCTATTGAGTACGATAGGGGTTTTGATGTATTGTATAGTTTACAAGTATTAGCCTGAACGATCAATAAAAAGTGTGTCATACCTGGGGGAGGAGAAGATGCAGTTTCTGGAACTGGCAAAAAAGAGGTTCTCAGTACGGGATTTTCAACAGAAGATGGTCGAGGAAGAGAAGCTGAAAAAGATTCTCGAGGCCGCTCGGGTCGCGCCATCGGCAGTTAACTATCAGCCATGGCACTTTATCGTACTTACCAATGAGAGACAGCGGGGAGCAGTTTCCTCTACCTATAAGGCGCGGTGGATCAGGAGTGCGCCCGTCATCATCGCTGCATGTGGTGATCACTCAAAGTCGTGGAAGCGGGGTGATGGGAAGGACCATCTGGATATCGACGTGGCAATTGCTGTCGATCATATAACGCTTGCTGCTGCTGAGCTGGGGCTCGGTACCTGCTGGGTGTGTGCATTTGACGTGGAAAAATGCCGCCATATTCTCGGACTGCCCGATTCATTCGAGGTTATTGCGCTGGTCCCGCTGGGATACCCCGATGAGGAGGGAGATACAAAACGATTTGTCGTGGCACGAAAGAAGTTCGAGGAGATTGTGCACTGGGGCAGCTACAAGTAGATGTAGTGATCAGCGGATGTTGAATCCCCCGTTTTGATGTGTGGTTTTATCTATTAGAATACCGGCATTACATACCGGAGAAAGCTGGTACAAAAAACCAGTATTTTTATTTTGAACAACAGCTTATTTTGTTACCTTGCCTATAGAATTGTATAGGTAAAAACCATTAGGTAAGCGATAACAACTTAACTTGATTGAAAGTTGACTTACCTATTTATTCGGTTTCAGCGGTTACCATTTCACCGTTGCCCGTCCGTATATTGTCCAGGAACTCCCTGACCTGGCTGCTCGGTACGGCGAATCCGATGTTCTGTGCCGCGGTAATTCCTGCGGTGTTCACCCCGACCCACGCACCGGTGAGTGTGATGAGCGGGCCCCCGGAGGAGCCGGGATTGATTGCAGTACTGGTTTGAATGTAGAGTATCCGCCGCTTTTCCTCATCCTGTTCTGTTTCATGTTCTTGCAGAAAGGCTTCGAGGTCTCTGCCGGTTTGGCTGATAATACCCTGTGTAACCGTGTGGCCGAGGCCGAGGGGATTGCCAACCGCAATCACAAGATCCCCGACTCCGATGTCCTCAGAATCACCCATGGGAAGTATGGGAAACTCATGGTCGGCCTCTAAAACCTGAAGCAGTGCAAGGTCGAATACCGGATCGCGGGCTACGAGAATAACCTTGAAATCTTCACCCTCACGTGTCATCACTTTGATTTCATTGGCATTCTCGATCACGTGGTTGTTCGTGAGCAGGTATCCGGAAGGATGTATGAAAAAGCCCGAACCCAGTGCTGAGCCGGGCACTTCCACGGGTGTTCCCCATCCGGGAATCGGAAGCAGGCTTACTCGTGCGGTGGTCTGTGTGGTTACGTAGACGCTCACAACGGCTTCACCCGACATCTCAGCCACCTTATGTATCAGCCTTGAAGTGAGGGGCACGTCCTCCACTGTGTTCTGGGTTACAATGAAGAGGTCCCCTGGCTGGGCATCGCGCAGCTCGGCTGCCTCGGGATACAGCAGTATCTCTCCTTCCGTGGGATAGTAGGTATCTTTCTCTTCAAAGGTGACGCAGCCGGTGATCAAAAGAAATAGAATGAGCGGGATTATTCCCCACATATATTTCCAATAGGATTTCATCTTATACGTCTCCTTCTCCAAATCCCTTTATAGCATCTACAGTTAAAATAGTACAATCATCCCTGTTGAAATAGTTACTGGAACGGGCAGTTTATGTAATGATATACTCTTTTGTGTAGAGATGCATTCTTATCACGGTAAAGGTATCAGCATCTTCTCCGGCAAGCTGACCTGCTTCTGATGCGAAGTCCTCCTTCATTTCTTCAAGGGAATCCCACCACAGCTCGGCAGTTCCGTCATATGGCAGGTCGCCCTCAATATCCTGATGCTCATCAATGGCGATGTTGACCCTGTATCCCTTAAGATTCTTCATTTTGATTGTGAGGGGGCAGTGCTCATCCACCCAGCGTTTCTTCAGTTGTTCCCTCGTCATTCCCGGTTTGGCCTTGATGAGCGCGATTACTTTTACTGGTTGCGGCATGGTTTCTCCTTATCATCTATACTATAAACTGATATATACCTTTCCTCCCTCTGTTTTAACGGGGTATGTCTGAAGGTCGACTTTTGCAGGTACGCGCTTGACCTTTCCGCCGATGTGTATGTACGGTGCAGTTGATCTTCCATCAG
>JAGLSF010000214.1 GCA_023136305.1 Spirochaetota bacterium | reverse complement strand
AGCGGCCAAGCGGGGTCTGTGCGAGCCACTCCTCCTCCCGCCCCTGCGATCGTTCAACAGGCATGTCGGTGGAGATTCTCCCCGGAGCAACGGCGTTGACCGTGATCCCGAAACAACCCAGTTCCTTGGCCAAAGAGTAGGTGAAACCAAGCAGCCCTGCCTTGGCTGCTGCATAGTGCGCGTGGTTCGAGGAACCAGTGTAGGCAGCCTGTGAGGTGAGGCTGATGATCCGTCCCCACCCCTTCTTCTTCATATGGGGTATGGCGGCCCGTGCGTATCTGAATGCGGAGGTGAGGTTGATGGCCAGGGAGTGTTCCCACATCTCATCTGTCATGCCGCTCACCGGCGAATCGGACATGATGCCGGCGTTGTTGACGAGTATATCGATACCTCCGAGCAGGTTAACCGCCCTGTCCACCACCCGTGTGCCGCTTCCGGGTTCACTAAGTTCGGCCTGAAGTGCGGCGGAACGATCGCCTTTCTCTGCTATCAGCCCCGAAACCACCAATGCCGCATCTTCTCTGCTGTTGTAGTGTACCGCAACCGCGGCGCCTAGGGATGCCAGGCGCAGGCATATGGCCCGGCCAATGCCCCGCGAGCCGCCGGTTACGAGCGCTATACGGTCTCTCAGCTCTTCCTGCACTTTCCCCACTCCCTTTACTCTACAGCGTATCTGTTATGATACCTGCTGTGCGGTCGAACCCCTCCCTGAGGTCCTCATAGAGGCTGCGATATACGCCGTAGAGATTTCTGTATAGACGATGACGTTGCAGGTCCGGTTCGAAACGGGACTTGATGGAGACCATGGACTGCAGGGATTCTTCCACATCAGTGTAGATGCCGATCCCCATGCCGGCAAGTATGGCATCGCCAAAGGGTGCGCCCACCGATGTCTCTGGCAGCAGTATAGGTATGCCGAGCACGTCTGCCTTGATCTGATTCCAGAGTGCGCTGCGTGCCCCTCCTCCCACGGAACGAAGCTCCCTTACCTCTATGCCCGCCTTCTCCGCATGCTCAACGTTGTGTAGAAGGGCAAAGGAGACCCCCTCGAGTATGGACCGTATCATGTCTCCACGGGTGGTCGAAAGGGAAAGACCATAAAATACACCCCGGGCATTGGTGTGCCAGATGGGAGACCGTTCCCCCATCATATAGGGTAGAAAAATAACACCGCCCGACCCGGGTCCGCACTCCGATGCCTCATCGGTGAGAAGATCGTAGGGGGCCCTCTTGCCGGAGGCATTATCAAACAGCGGGGATGTTCCAAACTGGTCCCTGAACCACTTGAGGCTCGCTCCCGATGCAGCCATGGCCCCGAGCAGGAGATACCTGCCCGGCACACAGTGGGGAATGGCAATGAACACGGGTTCGATCACCCGCTGATTGGAGGGCATGAGAAGCACGGTGGATGTCCCTGTCATTTCTGCGGCTGTGCCGGAGGATACCGCACCCGCTTCGAGGGCCGCTGCCGAGCCGTCGGCAGTACCGACCATTACCGGGGTGCCCCGGCAAAGCCCTGTAGCTTCCGAAGCCTCAGCGGTGACCTCACCGAGCAGGTGATGTGCATGATACACGGGGGGAAAGCGGGACGGATCCACTCCGCATATGGTGCAGAGCTTTTCAGACCACTGTCCTGTCGCATAGTCTTGAAGCTGCAGAAGGGCTGCGTGTACGGTGTCCTGGGAATGGGTTCCGGTTAACAGATAATTGATGTATCCGTTCACCTGCACGAAGAAATGGGTTTCGGCGAACTTCTCGGGTTCATGTGTTCGAAGCCACAGAATTTTAGCTGCCACATAGAATGGGTCAGGCCGGTTGCCCGTCACCTGCTCGACGCTGCCCTCTCCGCACTGCTGTGCGAGTTCCTGCGCCTCCCTTTCCGAACGCCTGTCCATCCAGATAAGGGCGGGGCGAAGAGGCTGTCCATGTCGGTCCAGTGGAAGCATGGCGGGTGCCTGTGAGCTGACCGCAATGCCTGCAATTCTCTCGGGATTTCCACCGGCCGCTGAGATCGCCTGTCGAGTGGTGCGGCACACAGCCGTCCACCAGTCCTCCGGGTTTTGCTCCGCCCAGCCGGGATGCTCGTGCTGTATCCCGTAATCCGACTGTCCCACAGAGACGAGTGTACCGCCGGTGGTGAAAATGGCAGACTTGGTTCCAGTGGTGCCAACATCTATGCCAAGAAGCAGGTCTTTCACACTCTTACCACCTTTCAGCTCTGATAACCCGGTCAGAGAAGCGCCTGTATGTAGCGCATGGATTCTTCCAGGGCCCGGTCCACAATTTCCGGGCTGTGGCCTCTCTTCTCTTCCGAGACGATCTCTCCCTTTTCATCGGACACAAGCCAGGATGGAATATAATCCTTGCCTGATACTTCAATTTCCACACTGATGGGTCCCGTGTAACCGGCTTCACCCAATGCCCTGAATATGCCCGGAAAGTCAACATCCCCCATACCGAGAGGGGGAAAATCCCATACCTTTTTGCCTCCCCGTTTGTCCTTGAGATGTATATGTCCCAGGAAGGGAATCGCTGCAAGTATATCCTCTTTGGGGCTGACTCCACCATAAAAAATTACGTTTCCTGTATCGTAGTTTATGCGAATCCATGGTGAGTCGATTTGTTCGATTACTGAAGCAGCAGCCCTCCCCGAGCCCATGAGCTCACCGTGCGTCTCCAACGCCACAATAACCTTGGCTTGGGCGGCGTATTCGGCTATCTCGATGATATTGGTGAAAAAGCCATCCCTCCCCGCAGGGCTCTCCACTTCTCCGGGGCCTGTGTTGACCACGGCTGCACCGAACCATTTCGCAAGATCCACACGCCTCTTGAAAATATCGACACCTTCCCGGCTGGCCAGGTTGGAGTGGCCGCTTATACTCATAGGTGACAGCCTGTAATCCTTCAATGTATCCCTGAGCTCCTCCCTGTCCCTTTCGGTCATCTGTTCCGGCATGACATGTTCAGTGTAGTCTGTTACTGAGGCCAGCTCAACGTACCGAAAGCCCGCATCTGTAATACCACGCAAAGCAGTTTCAAGATCAAAACCGTGATAGCAGTTCGTCGAGCACCCGATCGGGCTGGCAAGCTTCATGTGGCTCTCCTTTCATGTTGCAGGGTGTTCCTGCATACGCATGACAATCTAGCCAGTATCTGCATACATATGGCAACCTGGGCTTCAAGCATACTAGTTTTTGACAATGCGGTGAGCCGGTCTGTACTGAATATCATACTATCATAAAAAGGAAGAGTATGATGAAAAAGCTCATGCTGGCCTTCGTTTTACTCATTAGTTCTTAACTCATTATATTTTCCAAGTAGATATTTAACTCTTATGTGATTTCATGAAATTTGCGAATTGTTCATCAAGAACTAATTATGATGATGCTCCCTGCCGTTTTGGCGAGCGTGAGCTGTGAGTTCAATGGGGCGGATGTCGCGTCGGACAATCATGTGTGTGTTGATCGTGTGAACAGATGTGGCATGGAATAAGATTGACAATGGGTATGAATAGTGATAGCTTTCGATATCCTTGTACTGAGGATACAATACATTATGGAGGATTTAGTTTACATGCCTGATGGAAGAGTAAAATGGTTTAACGAGCAGAAAGGTTATGGCTTTATTAGCAGAGATGATGGCGACGATGTGTTTGTGCACTTCTCAGAGATTGCGTCAGACGGCTTTAAGACATTAACCGAAAATCAAGAGGTTACTTTTGAAATAAAAGAGGGACCCCGAGGGCTACAGGCCTCGAATGTGAAAACTCTTTAAACCACCCAAGACAAGCCCCGAGCAATCGGGGCTTTTATTAAGCAGCAGGATCGATTCGTACCACAGACTGCTAACAAACCTCGTGTCCAAGGGGCCTGCGTGCATATACTGCTCATATCACCTTCCAGGAATCCTTATGTAAAAAAGCCCAGGGGAATTATGATGCCCCAGCTGGCTCTAAACCTGCTCGAGGGTCTTACCCCGCCACAGCACAGGGTCACCATGATAGAAGAGGAAATCGAGTATATAGATCTAGATACAGAATGCGACCTGGTGGGGATTAGCTGTATGACATCCAATGCTCCCCGGGCCTATTTTCTCGCTGATGAATTCCACAAAAGGGGTAAACGGGTAGTTATGGGTGGTGTGCATCCGACTATTTTGCCGGATGAGGCCCTCTGTCACGCCGATTCGGTGGTAATCGGTGAAGC
>JAGLSF010000213.1 GCA_023136305.1 Spirochaetota bacterium | reverse complement strand
GGACCCCCCTTTTTTTCTATTATTCTTTTTCTACTCTTCCAAATGATGTTATAATAAACTGTACCAACCACCAGCAGCGTGTCAGGAAAGGATAAATGCATGGCGGATAAGAAGGCTGTTCTTGCTGCTAAGAAAGAGGAGCTCGAAGAATTGAGGCGTGCCCGGTCTGGTGCTACGTGTGTTTTTCAGAATTCATCGACCGATGCAGTTTCACGGGAGATGAGAATAGAGGAGCTCGAAGAGGATATTGAGCAACTCAAAAAAGAGCTTGCAACATAGGGTCAACGTCCCGAATCTGCAGTAGTATCCAATTCCAGCCCCTTCAGTATGTCCCGCTGAATCCGTACTGCCCTGTGTATGATTGAATCGCTGAAGTCGCGGTCCACTTCTGTGCTCGCAGTGCATGGATAGGCGCTGAGTAGGGAGTCAATGATGTTCACGAGATCTCCATCGACCTTCCGACCTTTCATGTTTCGAGCCACGAAATAGGTTGCACCGCAGGGAGCGCTGCACACTACCTTCGCATCAATGATGCGGCTATTTTTAACCTCATACCTGATCTCTGGTTTTCCGACTCTAAAGGTCTTTTGAAAATCCCTTAATACACGCTCGGACGGACCGAAAGAGCAGAAAGGCTTTGGAAAAGCTATCTCAATTCCCCTACTCCTGCAGAGTCCCTCTATTCTACCCTGGGCATAGGGTGACACCCACCACGGCTCTTCAATAGGCACAATAATTCCACGTGCAGTACTGAAATTCTCTATAAATGACAGTAGTATCTCTTCGTGTACCGAGATGGCGATTAGAATATCGTGATTCCTTAGCGATGCGGGTAAATACTCCTCAAGTTCGTCAAGCATGACAGGCAACACCGCAGGAAACTCAATGATTTCCACAATGGATCCTGAGAAGTCGAGATCGTACCCTTTCCTGCATGTAATGCATTTGTCACCGCATGAAGAGCAGTATGCACTCCTATCTGTGATGTGCCCGAGAAACCGCCTGCTGTACGCAGTATTCATTCGCACAGTGTAGGTATCCCCTGGCTTTTGAGAACCTGCACTTCGCAAAACAGTTATATCCATGGTTTACCGTTAAAAAAGGCGGAGGCTTCACTCCCCTCCGCCCTGTTGTTATAGTATTTTATACTATGTGATGTACTTCCTGGGTTTATTATGACTTTCTGAAGGCTTCAACATACCCATCAGCATAGATCGTTTTGTTCATGATGAGCTCAGCGGTCAGTATGGTGTCGACCATTTCGGTATCAGTCACGTCCAGTATCGCCGCATCGAGTCCCTGAGTAATCAGCATGGCCATGAAGGTTCGATTGATAAGTTTTTTATACTTCGCTCCCGATGAAATGTTTGACAAACCGCAGACTATATGTACGGGAGGTTCGGAAAAAAGCTTGAACTGCGAAACAGCATTGAGAATCTCCTGGCACTGTTCCTGCATGCAGTTGAGAGGCATAATGATGGGATCTATGAAGAGCTGGTCCGGTGAAAGACCATTCTCGATCGCCTTCTCGAACAGCTTTGCAGCATTTTCCACCCGCCTGTCTGCAGTGGCAGGGCTGCCCGACTCATCCATAACCAGGCCGATGATTGACGCATTATGCTCCGCTACGATGGGGAACAGCGAGTTCATCTTCTCCTCAACGGCCGTTGTCGAATTGACTAGCGGCGGCTTCTTACAAACCTTCATCGCTTCTGTGAGCATATTCGGCCTATTGTTGTCGATCGAAATAGGAGTATCCACCTCTTCCTGCACCGTTTCTATCATCCAGCACAGATCCTCGGGTTTGTTGGATGCAGTCCCCAGGTTGACATCCAGATAGGTTGCCCTGGCGTCTGTCTGAATACGCGCCCATTTTTTAATGGGTTCTGGGTCCTTGTTCTGTATTGCCTCTTTGATGTCCTGAAATCCTGCATTGATTCGCTCACCGATAAAAATCATTATTCCACGCTCCTTCGAATTAGGATAGTTTTAAAATAGACTCCTGAGTGCCTTTAATGGCCTGCGGATGCGCAAGTATCAGTATATCGGCACCTGCCTGCAGGTAACCACCTGCACACATGGCTTCCCACATGGGGCCGCGTTTCTCGAGTTTTCCCCAACCGGGGAGTACATCCTCATCGGATGTGGCCTCTTTTACCCGGTAGGTCTCTCCAGCCACATCGCAGATCAGAGGCGTCGCCATGAGGTTGTCACCCTTGAGACCGGCAATACGGGCCCTTTCAAAGATAGTATACACATAATCAAAACCATACCCCAGTGCTGCGGTGGTCTGATACATGACCACATCCTTCAGATCATAGCCTGCATCCTGTAAGAGGATGTTGACCTGTTTGCCTATGTTGATGTCAACAGGCGCCTCTGAAATGATCTTGTGCTTGTCGGCTTTACAGATGGCAACAATGGTCATGTAGTTGCTCTCCTTGGCAGAGCCGATGAGGCAATTCTCGCCCTTTGCTGCCTGTGAACATTCTGGCAGTACGTGATTGTCCTTTTCATCATCACCACAACCCCAGATAATGAGGGGTACGTCAACTGCCTTCAGAATATCCTGTACCACCTTTGCACAGTCAGCAGGAGAAGCATCCTTCACGTTGGGATCAGCCCCGATAAGTTTAAGACTGAGAAGATCGCATTTAAACTCCTCAATATTCTTCTGCGCCCACTCAACAGGTGAATTGATCTCTTTACCGATTGCATTTTTTATGACATCAGGCCAATCCGGAGGCGTGTCAGACACGAATCCTGCAATCACCGCCTTGTGCGGCAGCTCGCCTTCAAAATCGAGGAAGGGAAGGGTCGTCTGACCACCCACGGTTATGGTTTTTCCCCGTGTGCCCCCTTCATCCTTTATCGCTCCGATTGTCACCACGTTGATTTTGCTTGTCCATTTCTCCTTTACATCAGGAACCGCCATGTTGCCCTCCTATAACGTCAATGATTTTATGTATGCAATTCATGATCGGGGATTCAACGATATCAGCCAGAGATCCACCGTTAAAAAGAGCCTCGGGGACAGCCGGATCATAGGGAATATCACAAAACAGGTCCAGACCAGCCTGTGAAATCCGCTCCTCGAGCATCTCTTTTCGTTCATCTCGCACCATGTTGGTGACGATGTACTTTTTTCTCACCTCATTTTTAAGGTCTTTCGTTATAATGTCAATTGTTTTTGCCGTGTTCAGAGATACGGGATTGTCATTCACCACGGTGATGAGCACATCTATGTTAGCCGTAGTCCTCCTGCTCAAATGCTCGAGCCCCGCCTCATTGTCCATGACAAGCCACTTATATGAAGGCAGAAGGTCCTCAGAGAATTTACGTATCAGGCTGTTCAGATAACAGTAGCATCCGGAGCCTTCGCCCCTTCCCATTGAAATAAGATCGAACCCCTCAGCCTCTTCAATAATTTCGTGCAGCCCCGCCTCCATGTACTGGGCCTTCGACATACCGGCGGGGAAATCATGGATATTTTTCAGTATGTCTTCACGAAGATCGCCCACGGTCTGTTCAACCCGCATGCCGAGATGGGTGCCGAGATTTGCATCGGGATCAGCATCAACGGCAAGTATGGGACCTTCCCTTCTCTGTTTAAGGGCAAGCACGAGAAAGGCCGCAATGGTCGATTTACCCGTTCCGCCCTTTCCTGCAACTGCTATACTCTTGGGCATATCATTTTCCCTTGATCATTTCCCTGACGCGACGAACTCATCGATATCAGTATGCGGTATAAACATCGCCTTCTTGAACTCATCAACATAATCGTTGGCGCCCATGAGGTCGTAATAGGTGGTCTTCCTCCGTATTTCCTCGATTTTATCGAAAGCATCCTTGTACAGGGCAGCAATCTTGGCACCCTTGATGGAGGTGTTTCCCGCATTGACGATTCTGTCGCGGCTCAGGTTGGGAATGAGCCCGATTGCTATGGCGCTTTCAATATTGATGTAGTTACCAAAGGCGCCGGCAATATAGAACCGGTCGATGTCATCAAAGGACATGTCGAGCCGCTTGATGAGTATCTTCATTGCGGCATATATTGCCGCCTTGGCCGTAATAATGTTTTCAATATCAGACTCCGTCACGAATATCTGCTTACCTGTTCGTGTCTTGTCCTTGGGAACGAGAACGTAGCTCCTCTTCCCATCAATCTCTTCAAAGGTGTTGGACTCCTTCTCCACGAAGTTACCCG
>JAGLSF010000212.1 GCA_023136305.1 Spirochaetota bacterium | reverse complement strand
CCCCATTATGGGGTGTTACGGCATAGGTGTGGAGCGTACCATTGCCGCAGTGATCGAGCAGAATCACGACGAGGATGGAATCATCTGGCCCATATCGGTTGCACCCTTTCACATCTTACTCCTCCCTGTGAAGTATGCCGGGAAGACCAGAGAAATCTGCGACAGGGTGTACAGCGAGCTCTCAGACAGGGGCATTGAAGTGCTTCTCGATGACAGAGAACTCAGGCCGGGCGTGAAGTTCAAGGATGCAGACCTCCTGGGAATACCCTATCGGATAACGGTTGGAGACAGGGGGATTGAAGAGGGGACCGTGGAACTCGTGCAGCGGCGAACGGGAAATCGGGAAAAGATCGGTATCGACGACGTCATCATCACTGTTGTAAAGCGGGTTCAGGACGATTTGAAATCTTTTTCTTGATTCGATTAAAAATTGACCGTATAATGCCAACGCAGATACCTGCTGTTTTCCAATCGGGGGGAGGGGAACATGACAAAGATTTCGGTTATCCTTGGCAGCGACTCTGACAAGGATGTGTACTCAGGCATTGCATCGACACTCAATGACCTTGGCCTTTCCCACGAGAAACGCATTATCTCGGCTCACCGAACACCCGACATCCTGAAGGCCTACGTTGCAGAAGCTGAGGCGAAGGGTATCAGCATATTCATTGCGGTTGCGGGTATGGCTGCGGCTCTTCCCGGTGTTATTGCATCCTTCACCACATGTCCTGTAATCGGGGTGCCTGTAGTATCCGTTTCGTCAGCAATGGGCATGGACTCCCTCTTTTCCATGGTGCAGATGCCGCCCGGCGTTCCAGTGGCAACCGTTGCATTGGGCGGCGGCAGGAATGCGGCAATACTGGCAGCAGAGATACTTTCCCTTTCGGATACGGAACTTGCAGAGAAATTAAAAGCCGCGAGAGAAAAGCAGCGGCAAAACTTAATCGATAAAGATACTGCCTTCACGCATGAATGAGTTTGGACCTGTGGGATCTACCCTCTCCTGTCTGTTACTGGTTTCACCGTCAAACACCTGCATTTCGGGCAGGACCATTATGGCGTCAGAGGAGTGAAGAGTGCAAAGGGATATCTTTCTGAATATAAGCCCCCTCGATGCACGCTACTATAAGAGCAACGGGGAGCTCATCGATGAGCTTTCGCGCTACCTGTCTGAGAACTCAGTAATAAAGTATGAAGCAGCAGTTGAAACGGCCATGATCATTGTTATGGAAAGGTACGGAATAGTGCCGGCAGGTTCAGGGGAGGAGATGAAGAAGGCGTATCACGCCGTTACGCCCGAGGAGGTGTATGAGGAGGAGGCAAAAACGCGTCACAATATTCGCGCACTTGTCAATGTCATGCAGCGCTATGTGCCTGATGAACTTGCCCCCTACATTCATCTCTCTGCAACATCGGAAGACATTACAGGTACAGCATATGCCTTGAGAGTCAGGGATTCATTCTACCGGGTTGTGGTTCCCAAATGCATCGAGCTGCTTGAAGTTCTCGTCGATATAGCCATCCGTGAAGCGGACACCGTTCAGATGGGAAGAACACACGGTCAGCATGCTGTGCCTGTTACCGTTGGGTATCTGTTCTCGGGATACAGTGACAGGTTCGGCGGCAGGCTGATGAAGGTTGTGGAAGCGCTCAGGGAACTCAGGGGAAAAATGAGCGGTGCTGTCGGTGCGTACAATGCATCATCACTTTTTATAGAGGACCCGAGGAAATTCGAAGAAGAGGTGCTTGGGGAACTGGGGCTTAGGCCGGCCAACTTCTCATCGCAGATCGTTGAGCCAGAGTACCTGCTCGACCTCATACATGCTGTTGTCTCCGCCTTCGGTGTTCTTGCCAATATCGCTGATGATATGCGGCATCTGCAGAGAACTGAAATCGGTGAGATGGGCGAACGATTCGAAAAGGGGCAGGTTGGATCATCAACGATGCCCCACAAGAGAAATCCCTGGAACTTCGAACATGTCAAATCGATGTGGAAGGAGTTCGTGCCTAGAATTCTCACCCGCTATTATGACCAGATATCAGAGCATCAGCGGGATTTGACCAATTCGGCATCAGCCCGGTTTGTGGTTGAGATCATTACCGCTTTCACCCTTGCTGTAGATCGGCTGCTCAAGCAGTTGAAAAAACTTGTCATAGATTCAAACAACCTGAAAAAGAACATCAAACTGACCGGGGGCATGTTTCTTGCCGAACCTCTCTACATATTGCTTGCATCAAAGGGCTTCGGTGAGGCTCACGGTATCGTAAAGGAAGCCACTCTGAGGGCTGAACAGGAGAGAAAGAGCGTTTTCGAAATCGTTGAGCAGGATGAGAAATTCAGCGAAATAGCTAAACTTGATATATGGAATGCTTTGAAGGAAAACCCTGAAAGTTATACGGGCAGGGCAAGCGAGAGGACGAGAGAAATAACAAAGTTCTGGAAAAAACAGCTCAAAGAGTTCGGGAGTGCGTGTAAAGCACACAGCGTGGTGCAGTATGATTGAGTGTGATTTGCATGACTTTGATGACAAGCCGAGAGAAGAGTGCGGCATCATCGGCATCCTATGCCATGAACCTAGCCTAAGCACGAGCGGCCTCATCTATCGCGGGCTCTATGCACTGCAGCACCGGGGGCAGGAGAGTGCGGGGATCGCCACCTACAAGGATGAGCATATTCATGTGAAACGCGGTTCGGGACTGCTCATGCATGTGTTCAATCCCGAAGATTTCGATGTGCTCAAGGGAGATATCGGCATCGGCCATGTTCGGTACTCCACGACTGGGTCCGGTTACAAGCAGAACGTGCAGCCAATCATCGCCCGGTTCCGGGGTGGGATGATGGCAATCTCACATAACGGCAATATTGTAAATTCAAAGGAACTGCGTAACGAGCTCATCGAAGATGGTTCCCTCATTCGGTCGAGCTCGGATACCGAGCTCATTATGCATCTCATTGCCAGGGAAAAACGGCAGAGTCTCAGAGAGACCGTACTTGCCGCTCTGGGAAAGTTGAAAGGTGCCTACTCGATTGTTATGATCGTTGGAGAGAAACTCATCGCAGTACGGGACCCTTACGGTTTCCGTCCTCTCTGCCTCGGAAAACTCGGATCGGGCTTCGTGCTCGCATCGGAATCAACTGCGCTGGACACCATGAGCGCCGAGTTCGTGAGGGATGTGCAGCCGGGTGAGCTGGTCCAGGTGGACGGCTCGGGCATCGAGTCGTGTATATTCAAGAAAAGTGAGCGTAACTCCCTCTGCGTATTCGAATATATCTATTTTGCAAGGGCTGATTCGATAATTGATGGCATCAGTGTGTACGAAGTGCGTAAACGCATGGGAAGGGAACTTGCCCGCTTGAGTACCGTTCAAGCCGATGTGGTTATACCCGTACCCGACTCGGGTGTTACCACCGCCATCGGTTTTTCCCGTGAGGCGGGTATACCCTATGAGATAGGTCTATTTAAGAATTCCTATGTGGGAAGGACTTTTATCGACCCCATGGTGGATGAGCGCGGTACAAAGGTGAAGATAAAGCTCAACCCTATCAGAAGCTCTCTGCAGGACAGGCGGGTCGCGGTGGTGGATGATTCGATCGTCCGGGGTACTACGAGTAAGAGAATCATAAAAATGATTCGTGATGCAGGTGCCCGTGAGGTCCACATGTACATCAGTTCTCCTCCCATTACCCATCCCTGTTTCTTCGGAATTGACACGTCGGAGAAAAAAACGCTCATAGCTTCCACTCAATCCATTGACGATATACGGAAGTTTCTCGGTGTTGATACGCTCACCTATATCACGCTCGAGGGCCTGTCACATGCGGTTGGAAAACCCATGGACAGTCTCTGTTATGCCTGTTTCAACGGTGACTATCCGGTTCCTGTTTCCGAGGATGACCACGAAGGAAAACTCCTTCTCGAGGATTACAAGGTCAACGAGATGTAGGAGGATCTGTGGGACTGACCTACAGGGATTCAGGTGTTGATATTGGAAAAGGGGAGGCTTTCGTCGATGTGGTGAAGGCGAAACTCTCGGCACAGGAACAGGGGAATATCGGCCTGTTTGGTGGGCTGTATGATCTGGAGGCTCTCAACTATAAGCATCCCGTACTCGTAGCAAGCACAGATGGCGTGGGTACCAAGCTTCTGCTCGCGAAGGCGGCGGCCCGGTACGATACCATAGGCATCGATCTTGTTGCCATGTGCGT
>JAGLSF010000211.1 GCA_023136305.1 Spirochaetota bacterium | reverse complement strand
GGTGTAATCTTCTATTATCGTCTTATCCGCAGATGCGATCAGGGTGCCGGGAAAATTAATCCATACGACCTTGTCCCTCCACATTGCAAGTGCTTTGTCCACCGGAAGGTCACCCATAGGTGGAGGTGTGAAAGCTTCGATAACGTCAATTCTGGTCTTCCTGATTAGCGGTGCGAGAGCGCGAAGTGGCCCATCCATATGTACTGCATACACCTTTCCATGCTCATGGAGAATATCAGCCATCTCGTTGTAAAAGGGTAGGGACAACTCCTCGAAAAGGCGTGGTGTGGTGAGAGCTGATGAGACATTGTCCGGACACCATACTATCAATGCAGGGGATTCAGCAGCTAGACGTATACGCTCCCTCTGTTTCTCGTAAATGATCTCGTAAAGCCTCATGAATTCTTTCGGGTGTTGCTGCAGCTCGAAGTAACACTTCTCAATACCCATGAGTTCGTAGAGCATGATCTGAAAGGGTGACTTTCCTACATTGGCAAAGATGACTCCTTCTGACCCGATTATTTGTTCAGTGAAGAGAAAGGCATTAAAATTTGGTTCCAATATTGTGTGTTCGTAGAGGTATGCGAGAGCTTCGTAATCCACCTCATTTTCAAAGGGATGCTTCGTTACCCAGGAAAGTGTCTCCTGATCAATGTCACTCCCGAATTTCTGTATCAGATCGCCCGGCCCGGGTAAGGAATCGATATGAAAAACATGCTGTGTTGACACCTCCCCTACGGGTGTTTCAAATCTACGAAGAATGATATGTTTACCCCTGGCATTATCGAACATGTACTGGCATTCCTCTTTCACCTCCACATGTTCGTATGCCTCCTTAACGATGGGAAAATGTTGATAAATCATTGCGAGTCCCATGTTTCGCAAGCGAAGCTCGGCTGTTCCCCAGGGCGGATAGGATTTGTACATTGTCCATGGAACCCTGTCAAATACTCTCCCGAGGATCGCAGCAATTATCCGTTCCTTTTTTGTCATCGAGTTTACTCCTTTGAGCATTACCGCATGTACCTCGGACTTACAGCCATTTCATACAGCCGTTCTGATTGAAGAGTATTGAAACGATCGGTAACTCCCAGTACCGAAACCTACGGAGAATGCGTATGTATCAGGCATTGTATTGAAACCCTTTCTCTAAGTGTTGAGGTTAATTCACGTGTGAGCGGCCGGTGACGATCATATGCTCGAGCTGCTCCATTGTGATTTCTGCTTTTTTAAAATCGCCGACCTTTTCACCGTGGCTCAGTATTACAAATCTGTCTGCTATCGTGTAGACATGAAGCAGGTTGTGTGTCACGAAGACGCTCGAAATGCCTTCCTCGCGGAGATTCTTGACGAACTTCATGACCTGCCGAGATTCCTTGACGGAGAGTGCGTTTGTTGGCTCGTCTAGAAGAAGGAGACGCGCTCTGAAATAAATCGCACGAGCAATGGCAACAGCCTGTTTCTGGCCGCCCGAGAGATCACCCACCATCTGTTTGGACGATTTGATGCCGATGCTGATAGATTCATTGAGGACATAATCCGCTTCCTTGCGCATTTTTCTCTTGTCGAGGAATCGGTAGGGAGTGAGAAGTTCATTGCCCATGAAGATGTTTCGGTATATAGAGACACTGTCTACCAGGGCCCGATCCTGGTAAATCGTTGCGATACCAAGGGCCTGCGAGTCCCGGTAGTTGTTGATTCTGACTACATTTTCTTTATAACGTATGGTACCGCTGTCGGCAGCATAGATACCGCTCAGGATCTTGATAAGGGTCGATTTACCGGCACCATTGTCGCCGACCAAACCGATAATCTCACCCTTGTATACCTGAACGTCCACATCCTTTAGAGCTTCAACGTGACCGAATGATTTGCTTATACCCTGGAGCTCATAGAGAGGTGCTTCCCTAGCCATCAGTCCCTCCTACCCTGAATGAGGACGTGTGCCGAAACTGCGACAATGATGATCACCCCGACAAATGTCCTGAACCAGAAGGCAGGTGCCCCCGAGAGAATAATGATGTTCTCGACGGAAAAAATAATAATGGTACCCATGATTGTTCCGATAATGGTACCGCTTCCGCCGGTGAGCATTGTCCCGCCGATAACTGTCGCACCTATCGCCTGAAGCTCCATGCCTAATCCAGCGTTAGAATAGGCGGAGCCCATCCTGAAAACCTGTATTGAACCTGCGAGTGCGGCTAGACCGCCGATGATCATGAAGTTTATAATTTTTACTCTATCGACAGGTATACCCAAAGCAACAGACGCGTTTCTGTTCCCGCCTGTCACATAGGTCCAGTTGCCGAATCTAGTGTTTTCCAGTATGATCCACATGATTATCGCGAACACGATGAACCAGATGAACTGGACAGGAAAGCCCGATAACCTGCCTGCAAACAAACGGGCAACAGGAAGGTCGCGCTGAAAAGCCTGTGGAAAACCCGCCGATGCCAGGAGAACGGCACCCCTCCAGGCCATCATGGTCCCGAGTGTCGTGATGAAGGAAGGGATACCAACCTTGGTGGTGATGATGCCGTTAATGAAACCGATTCCTACTCCGACGATGATCCCCATTATCAAAGCGAAAACAGGATGTAACCCCATACGCTCGCTCAGGGACGCCATGATGAAAGGTGCAAAAGCGAATGTTGATCCCACAGATAGATCGAACTCGCCTGATATGATGAGCATGGTCATACCGATGGCAATAATGCCGAGCTCAGGCGTCGTCTTCACAATGATGAAGAGATTTTCCTTTGTGAGAAACTTTTTGTTCACCAACGTAAAGATAGTAAAGAGAGCAATCGTGATTATAACGATACTGATATCTTTGTATCGTAAAACTTTCTTCAGATTCCCAGTACGATGTTTAGTTTTTTTTTGAACTTTGCTCACCGCACTTACTCCTCAATTTGTATGTACATCTCACCGGGGTGGTGAGCCCACGAAAAGGTAAAAATGAACCTGCCGGTTTGAGCCGGCAGGTTCAAGGTTCGCATTTCTCGATTGATTAACGAATTCGCATCCCAACAAGCTCGAGTACCTCATCAACGTTCGATGTGTCAACGATTCCGCGGCCGGTGTCGATATCGAATGCTGCGAACTTACCGTACTTCATCATCGCAAGCTGTACAACGGTGTAATATCCTTGGAGGTAGGGCTGCTGGTCGATGACTGCCTTGGTGATACCCTTCTTTATCGCAGGTCCTGTATTGGGAAGTAGATCAAAGCCGCCCACGACCACCTTGTTTTCCAGGCCCCTGTCCTCAACGACCATACCCGCAACTTCAGTGGTCAAACCGCCAACATTCAGGATTCCGTCCGTTTCCGGATGCCCCATCAGGTACGATTCAATACGGCTCGTGGTTGTAGCGCGCTCGTATCCGGCATCGAGCTCCTCGGTGGTTACACCAATCTCGTCCATGGCATCAATGATACCCGCAGACCTGTTGACCGCATATGACATACCGGGCACTTCTTCGGGAATCACAACATGGTCACCACGCTTTAGATATTGTTGCATTGTCTTGCCAAGCTGATAACCGACAGCCCGTTCGGCTGCACCGATATATGCAAGCCGTGGGTTGGGCGTATTGGCATCGTCGTTGTTGAAGGAAATGACCGGGATACCCTTGTCGAGAGCTTTCTGAATAACTTCGTCGAAAGCAACCGGATCAACGATCGAGATTCCGATGCCATCAGGACCTGCGGAGATAGCCTGCTCCATCAGGTCGACCTGCTTCGCATTATCTCCCTCGGAAAAGAGAAGCTGAACAGCACAGCCATAGACAAGACCGGCGTCTTCCATACCCTGCTTAACGACACTGTGAAAGGGGTCGCCGGAGGAACCGTGGCTGACTAGGATGAATTTGTATCCCAATCCTGCGCCGCCAACTTTCGCGGGAACAACTTCCTCAGCCTCCTTGGTTCCGGCACCGACCATGAACAGAGAAGACGAAATGATCATTACAGCAACTAATGAAATCCAAAGCACTCTCCTTTTACTCATGTCAACCTCCTTTATACATTACAAAAAAGATATAGTGAAACACCTCCATTCTATTACGCAGTTCGAACAAGTCAAGCCATTTTACCTGTTCTTAAGAAAATTGTCGGGCAAATTGGTACTTCCCGGTGAAATAGATGTTCATGTTCATTTTCAACTTCCCTTTTGAGGAATCATATCCGCCGATGATTTTGAAAACGGCACCAAAGCAGCAGCGTGCGGAGTGGATCTCCTGTTGCTGTGCATTCCCAATCTTCCTTAT
>JAGLSF010000210.1 GCA_023136305.1 Spirochaetota bacterium | reverse complement strand
CGCGTGATCGAAACATAGGATGGCGTATCGACTACTTCTTTGTCAGTGATAATTTGAGGGAGGCTGTCCGCTCGGCCCGCATCCTCTCCGGTGTACAGGGGTCAGACCATTGTCCCATTGACATTGAACTGTCACTGTAATTCCAGAGTTTGGGGTTTTGCATAGAGGCTTCCCATCCTCAACTCTCAAAGCTTCTGAAGCAGTCTGTCGAACTTGGCTGCCGCCTCTTCGGACTCATGTAGCCGATCCTCGAGCAATGCATAGAACTCCTCGACCCGCGTTTTGAGCCGGTGATTTTCCATGGATAATCGTTGTATGCGCTCACCGGCTCCGCCGGCTGAAGCATCGATAAGAGCATTGTTGTTTTCGGCAAGGTGTCCTTCGCCCTTTTCTATCTCCTCCTCCAATGCAGATATGCGTTGTTTGATCTGTTTCAGAGCTCGTGACCGTTCACGAATAATTTCAGCACGCTTTACCCGGCGTTCCCTTTGTACCGGTTTAGCCTTCCTCTCCTGTGACGCTGATCCATTCAATGTTCCCTCGTTTTCCCAGCCGCGCCGGTCGAGGAAGTCTTGATAGCTCCCCTCGAAGAGAAAGGGACGGGGACCGTCGAACACTACAAACCTTGCGGTCAGGGTGTGAAGGAACATTTCGTTGTGTGTGGCGATCAGCACCGCGCCGTCGAAGCGGTCTATGGCCGACATGAGCGAATCACAGGATTCCATGTCCAGATGGTTGGTTGGTTCGTCGAGTATGAGCAGATTGACAGGTGTAAGCAGTATCTTTCCAAGCAGGACCCTGCTTTTCTCGCCGCCTGACAGTACACCGATCCGTTTTTCTGAAAGCCCCCCACCGAACATCATGGCACCGCACACATCCATTATGTCACGTTTCGTCAAACCCGTGCTGACCGATCCCAGTTCCTCATCCACCGTATGATCGTCGTGTAGAAGGCCGATCTGCATCTGACCGAAATATCCGATGGATATGGCCTGATGGGGCCTGATTGATCCGCCCTGGGTCTGAAGTTCTCCAGCCAATGCCTTCAACAGGGTTGATTTACCCTTCCCATTCTTTCCAATGATGCCGATTCGGTCCTTTTGTGCAACGGTGAGAGAGAATTCCTCGAAGAGCGGCTCTGCCGAAGTGTAGGAGAAACTGATATTACCGGCGTGCAGGATGAATTTGGCGTCGATCGGCTTTCTGCGAAAGGAAAAGTCGAGTGTCTCAATCCGCTCGAGCTTTTCGAGATGCACCTTTCTCTGCAGAGATTTGATCCTGGACTGCACCAGCCGGGCAAGAGTGGCCTTTGCCCTGAAGCGATGTATGAATATTTCAATCTCGCGCTGCCTCTTCTCATCATTGATGCGTGTCTTTTCGTGAATCTCCTCCTCCTTTGCGATCTGTTCGTACATCTTTGTCGTACTTCCACTGACCTTCCTGATCCTGTTCCTGTGTATCATCATCGTGTGGGTAATTACGCTGTCCATGAAGCTCCGATCGTGGGTAATGACCACCAGTTCGCCGGGCCATGATCGGAGGAAGCGTTCGAGCCACCGAATTGAGATGATGTCCAGGTAGTTGGTTGGTTCGTCGAGGAGCAGGAGGTTCCCTCCTGCGATGAGTGTATCGGCCAGTTTGAGCCTGACCTGATAACCTCCGGAAAGCTCTGAGGGGTTGAGCCCGAACTGCTTTATGGAGAAACCGAGACCTGAAAGAACCTTTTCGGCCCGCCAAATGTCATCTTTCTGATCCGGTCTCAGTGAGAGGAATGCCTCCTCAAGCACCCTGTCGCCTGTGAAGGAAAGCTCCTGCTGCATGTATCCAACGGTGTAGTCCCGGGGCATACTGATCGTACCCTCGTCAGAGCTTATCTGACCGCCCAGAAGGTTGAGGAGGGTTGTCTTTCCGCTTCCGTTGCGCCCCACAAGGCCAACCTTTTCACCCCTGCCAATGGTGAAATTCACGTCATCGAACAGGAGATGATTTCCGAAGGAGATTCCAATGTTTGCAGCCTGTATCATGAGTGATGAGTCACCCCGGTGAGAGATTTCAGATTCGCATACGGACGAATATGATGATGCATACAGATATGCCCCAATTGTTTGCCTTATAAGATACAGCAGGTGCAGAAAACACCGTAGTTAATTCGTACATGTCCAAGGTTTCGTCTTCATATCAGACATGGTTAAATGTACTGAGATGTATTGCTGCCATATGATACAATGATGTACATTTCAATGCCGCGGGCGGGGGATTTGAGGGTGAATATCTCCATATGTGATGGCCTTTTTGCCGTGTGCAGGCTGGCTCCCGGGGATGAGCTTCCTGCATGGAGCGCCACATCAGAATATTTTTCGGTGACAAAAAGCCCTGATGAGCTCTCAATTGTGTGCAGTCAGCACCTGGTGCCACAGGAGATACAGTGCAGCAGGAACTGGCGTCTGATGCGCATCGATGGGGATCTCGATTTACAGATGATCGGTGTTCTGAGTGGGCTGCTTGCGCCTCTAGCGAGGGCCGGTGTGAGCGTTTTTGTCCTATCCACCTTTGATACCGACTATTTCATGGTTCCCGCACAGGTGCTGGGACAGGCGGCAGAGGCACTGAAGGATGAGGGGCACCGGGTCATCGGAGAGATATAAATGAGCATGGAATGGGGTGTTTCACACCGGACCATATTTTGCTTTTCATTTTATGCAAATTTGTTACATTAACAGGTAACTCTCACGCCGGAATAGACCCTCGGGGGCGTGTGTGATCATCGGAATTGACGAAATGAAGAGCGGGGGAAGGACCTGTGAAGCAGATCGATTGGGACAACCTGGGATTCGATATAAATCCTGCTGAAAAGATGTTTGTGGCCCGCCATACAAAGGGAGTATGGGACAGTGGTGGGATTGTAGACTACGGCACCATTCAGCTTTTTCCCTCCGCCGTGATACTCAACTACGGTCAGGGTCTCTTCGAGGGAATGAAGGCATACCGTACGAAGGATAATCGCATCGCCATGTTCCAGCCCCACGCGAACGCGAGGAGACTCAACGATGGCTGCAGAAGGCTGTGCATGCCCGAGCTTGATGAGGATTTCTTCGTGGAGTCGATCAAGGCCCTTGTACGGGAAAACAGGGACTATGTGCCTCCCTACGGAAAGGGTGACCTCTATATCAGGCCCATTCTTTTCGGCTCCGGCCAGATGCTCGGTGTCTCACCGGCAACCGAGTATATGTTCATTATCTTCATGTCACCTGTCGGACCCTACTTCAAGGGAGGATTCAGCGGCATTCATCTGCAGATATGCACGGACTATCACCGGGCATCGCTCTTGGGTACAGGTGGAGTCAAAGCTGTGGGCAACTATGCCGCTTCCCTCATGCCCAAGGCCCTTGCCAGGGACGAGGGTTTCGATGAGGTGCTCTACCTCGATGCCCGCTGTTCAACCTACGTGGAGGAGGTTGGTTCCGCCAACTTTTTCCTCATCAAGAACGGTATCCTCTCTACACCGCGGCTTGGAGGATCGATTCTGCCGGGAACGACTCGTGAGGAAGTTCTCATGCTCGCAGAACACAGCTTTAAACTGATTCCCCAGGGTCGGGATATCCGCTATGATGAACTTTTCACCGCTGAGGAGCTTTTCTGCACCGGTACCGCTGCGGTAATTACACCTATTCTGTCCGTGACCCATGAGGGAAAGCCCCATACCATCGGAAATGGAAAGCCGGGTGCATTGACAAGAAAGCTCTACGATGAGCTCAAGGGTATTCAGCTCGGTGAACGTCCCGATATCTTTAACTGGCTCACGTACATCGATTGACTGCTCATCAAATCTTTTTGCATATCAACAGAAACACGATATACTTGTATGTGCAGGCAGCATGTATGAATTCCTCCACATGAAAAAAGTCAATACCCTAAAAGGGTGGGAGTAGGTTATGCCGATAGTTCACATTCCTCCTGATCTTGAGAGGAGACTGAAGGACGAGAGGGCCATGATCAACCCTGCGGGTGAATTCAAGAAAATCACAGCCATGTTTGTTGATATGCGCGGATTCTCCTTTATGCTCGAGAAACAAAGTGCAAAGAAGGTCCTTCAGCTCCTGGATATCTATTTCCGCATGCTCGTCGTCATTGTCAAAGAGTACGACGGCATGGTGGACAAGTTCATTGGCGATGGACTTCTGGCAATCTGGGGATTGCCGAATAACAAGAAGAGCGATGTCTACAATGCAATACGTGCCGCCATCGGGATCCGGATCGGGATGTTCAGGCTCATCCCCGAGCTCGTGAGCATAGGTGA
>JAGLSF010000021.1 GCA_023136305.1 Spirochaetota bacterium | reverse complement strand
GGAGCACACTGTTATGGCTCCAGCGAAGGATACGGTACTTGACGTTCAAAAGATCTCCAAGGAGTTCCCGGGCGTAAAGGCACTCGATACGGTCGATCTGCACCTTCGAAGGGGTGAGGTGCATGCGCTCATCGGAGAAAACGGGGCAGGAAAATCCACGCTGATAAAAATCCTGGCCGGGGTCTACTTCAAAGACGAGGGTCAGATCGTATTCGACGGCAGCCCCGTAGAGATAGCCACACCAGCTGATTCACTGAAGATGGGCATCAAGGTGGTTTTTCAAGATCTCTCACTCATACCCCATATGACCGTGGGGGAAAACGTGTTTCTCGAATCCTTCCCGCTGAAAAAGAACAGGACCATTGACTGGGACGCACTTTATGGGAAAACGAAAGAGATCCTCGACTCGATCGGCCTCGACATCAGCCCGAAGACCAAGGTGTACAAGCTTACCGTTTCTCAGCAACAGATGGTAGAGATCGCGAGGGCCCTCTCCCATGAAGCGAAGGTCATCATCATGGATGAACCCACATCCGCCCTGACACCCAATGAGGTAGAGCATCTGTTCAACGTGATCCGGAAGCTGAAGGAACGGGGCATCGGCATTCTCTATGTGACGCATAAGCTCGAGGAGGTCATGGAGATCTGTGAACGCGTGACCGTACTAAGAGACGGGAAGCTCATTTCTTCTAAGGAAGTGGTGAATACCAGCACCGATGAGCTCGTCACCGACATGGTGGGCCGATCAATAAAGACTCTCTTTCCCATGTCTCACACGGGAAAGGGTGAGGTCGTTCTCGATGTGAAATCTCTCAGCACAGAGAAGAAGCTCAACGAGGTGAGCTTTCAGGTTCGTGCCGGTGAGGTAGTGGGAATATTCGGACTCATGGGTGCAGGAAGAACGGAGCTCGCCAAAGCCATTTTCGGCCTCGATGCGGTGCAAACCGGAAACATCAGCATCGAGGGGCAGGAGCTGAAGCTCAGTTCCACTTCGCAGTCAACAAAGATGGGACTCGGGTATCTGACCGAGGACAGGAAAGGGGAAGGTCTCGTGCTCCAGATGTCGGTATCTCAGAACATAACCCTCCCCTCTCTCGAGGATATCTCATCAGCGGGATTCATCAAAAGAAAAGAGGAGTCAAGGCGTTCGCAGGAATTTGTCGATGCGTTCAGCATAAAAACTCCGTCACTCAGGCAGAAGGTCATGTACCTGAGCGGCGGGAATCAGCAGAAGGTTCTGCTCGCCCGCTGGCTCATGAAGAAGCTAAAGGTGATCATACTCGATGAACCGACCCGCGGTATCGACGTGGGGGCCAAGGTGGAGATTCACCGGCTCATCGACGAGCTTGCCAGTCAGGGGCTGGCGATCGTTGTCATGACATCCGAGATGCCCGAACTGCTCGGTGTCAGTGACCATATCATTGTCATGTGTGATGGCAGGATTACAGGTGAGTTTGCCCGGAAAAACGCGGATATGGAAATAATCCTCGAAGCGGCAATTGGACAGAAGGAACACCGCTATGCAGAACGGTAAAAAGGACGGTGCCTCCATTCTGAGAAGGCTCTTTTCGATCAGCGAGATTGGACTGCTCATCTCCTTTCTCGTGATTTTCATCTTCTTCAGCGTTGCATCGAAATATTTCTTCACCGTGAGGAACCTGTCAAATGTACTCGGACAAATTTCACTCCCACTCATCTCTGCGGTCGGCCTGTCTATCGTACTGTTCAGCGGTGAGGTTGATATCTCCATCGGGTCCCTGCAGGCATTCGTTGCCCTTCCCCTCGTAACTATCATGAACGCAACGGGAAGTTTTGCGCTCGGCGCCATTGCCGCACTTGCAGCAGGGGCAATTATCGGTGTCACAAACGGCTTTCTCGTCACCAAGCTCAAGATCAATTCCCTCATTACCACGCTCGGTATGTACTATGCCCTGCGGGGGGCGGTGTATCTCATAACGAAGAAGGTTGCTATTGCGGAACGGTCCGGAAGGGACCTCTTTTTCCTTATCGGAAACGGCAAGCTCTTTCATTTTCTCCCCTATCCCTCCATACTCATGTTCGTCATACTGCTCGTGTTCATGTTCATCATGAAGAACACGAGTTACGGCAGGCGCATCTATGCTGTGGGCGGTAGCGCAGAGGTTGCTCGCGCAATCGGTATAGATGTGAAGCGGATGAAGTTCAGCGCTTTCCTGATCTGTTCATTGCTCGCCACGATCAGTGCCATACTCCTGGCCTCACGCCTCATGTCAGCAAACCATCTGGCCGGCCAGGGTTTTGAATTTCAGGTGGTTGCAGCGGTTGTTCTTGGAGGAGTGAGCCTCTCCGGCGGCGTGGGAACGCTGCTCGGTGCATTTATCGGTGTTCTCATACTCGGCATCATACAGAACGGCCTCGGCATGCTCAACGTTTCCACCATGTGGCAGCTCGCCATCACCGGATCCATAATCATCCTCTCCGTTGCCATCGATGAGCTGAAGAAGCGGCACGAGTGATACAACCAATTATGAATGCAAGAGATCGCACGGACGGTTCAGATGCCCATCTCGGGAGGTTTAAAAACCGCAGTACAGTCATAGCCGCTGTCTTTACTGCTCTCATATTAGTCGGCGTGGCATTGCGCGCCCTGAGCGGTAATGAAATCGTTTTGACCACTCTCATATACTCTCCCAGTGAAAAGGTCCGGTATCCTGGATCCCGTACACCCGAGGACACGGTAAAATCTTTCTATCTTTCCATTGACAACGGTGATTATGAACGAGCCTACAGTCTAATCCTCGAGCCCAGATGGACAGAAGAACCGGCATCCTACAGAGAAGCGGTTGTGGTCGAAGAAAATATTTTCCGGGGATGGACTGAAGAGGAAGAGTTTCTGAGGCGGTTGAAGTATGAAATCGGCATAAAAGGGTCAGGAATCACACTGAACAGTATAAATGCCCACATGGTCGAAGAGCTTGAGGCTGACACCTATTTCAATGCCTTCGATATCGCCGGGTTGCGGTCTACCTTCGGGGTGGAGGTGCACGGCAACATTCTCGGCGCCTGTTCCATATTCAGCTGGAGAAAGGAACTCACGGTGCTGCAGATTGGCAGGCGATACAGGGTACTCCTGGACGGTACCAAGGAAGCGGACAGCTTTTACTATCAATCATGGTTCACCGGATTCGAAAAAATCGGGGACATACGAGGTGGATCGTGAAAACCCTTTACCTAGACAACGCAGCCACCTCATGGCCAAAGCCGAAATCGGTCCTGGAATCCATGCGGCTCTTCTTCATAAAGGGCGGGGGAAACCCGGGCAGATCGGGCCACGGCAGGTCCATAGGAGCCGCACGCATCGTGGTGCAGACACGTGAATTGCTTGCCTGTCTGCTCAATGTCAGGGACTCATCAAAAATCGTGTTCACCAAGAATGCCACCGAGGCCCTGAACATTGCCATATATGGCCTTGTCGGAGAGGGTGGACACATTGTGACGAGCTCCATGGAACACAACTCGGTCATGCGTCCTCTTACTGATCTTCAGAACTATGGCCGTGAAGTGACCGTGGTTCAGGCAAATGCTGCAGGAACCGTTAACCCCGATGACGTTGCTCGGGCTTTGAGGGAGCATACCTGCCTCGTCGTACTCACCCATGCGTCGAATGTAACAGGTGCCGTCAATGATATTGCAGGTATAGGAGAGGTCTGCAGAGACCGGGGAGTACCGCTGCTGATCGACGCTGCGCAGACTGCAGGGTGTGTCCCCATCGATGTTGAAGCCATGTGTATTGATTTCCTCGCATTCAGCGGGCACAAGGGACTTCTGGGACCGCAGGGTACGGGGGGCCTCTATATCGGAAGTGAACGGCTCAGCGAGCCACTCATGCGTGGAGGGACGGGAAGTCTCTCCGACAGGGAGGAGCAGCCCGACTTTTTTCCTGACCGTTTTGAGAGTGGGACCCTCAACGTCATCGGCATCGCGGGGCTGGGGGCAGGTGTGGAGTATGTGCTGAATCGGGGTATTTCTGCTATAGCAGACCATGACGGAGGGCTGTTACAGCTGTTTCTCGATGAGCTCTGCAATGACCGGCGGTATCAGCTCTACGGCCGGTGTGCTGAGGAGGGTGCGCAACCCGAAAGCAGAACGGATCTCTGTATAAAGCAGACAGGTGTGCTCTCGCTGAACATTGCAGGCCTGTCGCCGTCGAAGGTGGGCCAGACACTCGACCGGGAGTACGGTATACAGACGAGAGTCGGACTCCACTGTGCACCGTCAGCGCATCGTACCATCGGCACCTTTCCCGATGGCACGGTGAGATTGAGCTGGGGCCCCTTCACGACCGAGAAGGATGTGAGGCGGGTTGTCCGTGCACTGCATGCTATTGCAGAGAATGAGGCCACATGATCAAGAAGTTTACATAGACGGTTTGTATATACAAGCCTTTGCAACTGGAGTGTCATGTCTAGGAGATCGAAAAATATCGATTTACGTACACTGGAAGGCGTCATTACCTTCTTTGGCTCCCATCATGCCATCAGGGCAGAGGGGCTCTTGAAGCGGCATGAGATCACCGCAGTGCTCATTCCCGGCCCCCGTGAGATCAGTCCCAACTGCGGGGTTGCCGTCCGCTTCGATTTCAACCGTAAGGAGGAGGTGCGAGCCCTCCTGCAGGAGCATATGGTGCATTTTGAGGATATGCACCATTATCCTGAGAGGTGAGCATCACTCTATAGAGGAACAAGATACATGAGAAGAGGGTATTTAAAACCCTGGGTCTTCGGTATCATTGCGGGGAGCATGATCGTGCTGGCTGAGGCATTTGCCGGATTCTATCCTCCTGCAGCCTATTCCTTCTGTCTCACCTGCCACACACGCGACCTGGTCAATACATTCATGAACGGGATTTTTGGGGCACACTTCCAGACCACCATACTTGCCCGCAGGATACTCATGTTGACCTCGCCGTCTGTATTGCTCGGTGCATTGATTGCCGCGCACGGATACGGTGAATACAGGAGGCAGAAAAGTACCCACCCTCTGCGGTATTTTCTATATGGATTGGTGATCATGACCTTCGGTATTCTGATCTTCGGATGCCCTACCCGGATTGTGATCAGGACGGGATACGGCGACTTCTTCGGTATGGTTGCCCTTGCAGGGATGGTGTTCGGTATCTGGCTTGGTACCCTCCTCATCAGACGAAGATGGAGCAGGAGCGTGTGAGCATGACTGTTTACGGTACCTTGATTCTCGGTTGTATGAGTATGCTGATCGGGTTCCTGGCTCAGCGTTCGAGGATGTGTTTCGTTGCCGGAGTGCGAGACTATATACTGGTCCGGGACAGGGAGCTCCTCATGGGCATGTTTTCCTTCCTCATCACCCTCTGGATAATGACATCCCTGCTCTACGCGTTCAACATACTGCGAAGCGGCGTTCCGGAATATGGAGCGCCTGCCATTCGAGTGAGCATTGAAAAAATCGGTACCTACAGTCTCAGCGTGGGAAATCTGAAAACGCTCTTTCAGAAAGGCCCGACAGGGGGGATCGGTCTCCTGATCACCAGTCGATTCCTCTACGTCACCCTGATCGGCGGTCTCGTCATCGGTCTCGTTTCCACACTGGCAGGCGGTTGTGTTCTCAGGCAGCACGTGCTTTTGGCCCAGGGAAGCATGGACGCGCTGTTCTTCATCCTGGGATTCTACGGTGCGGTTGTTATTTACTATGGTTTTTTATACAGATTTTTTGTAAGGTTATACTGAACAGGACCAGTTGTCGGAGACATATGATAGGGAGGGCATGAACCATGATCCACAAGGAACGGTTTCTTACAGCCATAAACCACGAGGAACCCGATCGAGTACCCATAGATGTCTGGTATACTCCGGAGGCAGAGCGGAAGATGCTCAAGCACCTCGGGGAGGACACTGAGAAGCTATCTCTCTACGCGGCCGACGGCGGCTATCTTCCACATGTGATGGGACACGACTTTCTCATCACCTGGCTTGGACCGTGCACCAGCTACTACTCGCAGGACACGGAGGAGTACGTGGATGAGTGGGGAATACGCTGGCGCTGGGTGGACACTGAGACGGGCAACCGCTATACAGAGATGATCGGCCACCCCATGGCTGTTACCGATGATCTCGATCAGCTGACACTCCCAGATTTCAAGGATCTGTCCAGGTATGAGACTTCGAAAGAGATGATCGACAAGCACGGTAAGGAGTACGGTATCATGGGAGGGCTCGCCTGCACGCTTTTCGAGCTTGCGTGGTACCTGCGCGGCATGGACAAGGTGCTCGAGGACATGGTGCTGAACAAGGAGTTCCTTCACGCCTATCTCGATAAGCTGCTCACCTGGGTGTGGGATGCGGGGACTGTGCTCGCCCGGATGGGAGTGGATGTCATCTGGATAGGTGACGACTTCGGCACACAGGACCGCCTGCTCATATCACCCGACCTGTTCAGGGAGTTCTTCAAACCCCGATACGACCGGCTCTTCTCCCACTTGAGGGGTATCAACCCCGACATTAAGTTTGCCTTTCACACCGACGGATATAACTGGCCCATCATGCAGGACCTGATAGACGTGGGTGTCAACATTCTCAACCCGGTACAGCCGAAGTCAATGGACCCTGCTGAGCTGAAAGAGAAGTTCGGCAAGCAGCTTACCTTCTGGGGGACCATCGACAATCAGGAAACCATGCCCTTCGGGAGTGTGGAGGACGTGATCAATGAGACCAGAGAGAGGCTTAGAACAGTTGCGCCAGGCGGAGGCCTGATTCTCGGACCTGCCCACAACGTGCAGCCCCAGGTGTCCATTGAGAATATCATGGCCTTCTATGATACGGTGAAGGAGTACGGGCGCTACCCGATAAAGCTGTAGTAATTCTTGATGAAAAAAATCAATGGGTATGTGTGATCATGTATAAGGTATTGAAATTACTGTTAGTCATAATCGGTATCCTTATGTTTCAGGCACCGGCATTCTCCCAGACCATCGACAGGAGCAACTGGTATGATGTAGTAACTCCTGTGGAAGAGGAGTATGAGGGACTACTGAAGGTTTTGATGGACAGTGACGAGGTCATCAGTGAGATACTAATCAGGCTCAACCTTGTGGACCTCGAGGTTGAGTATGACGGTGATCAGGTCACCGTTGGATGGAGAATCATGTGGCAGAACCAAAAAAGTAGAGAGTAATTCACTGGTTAAGGACAACAGTATGGAGAATTATGGAAAGGGTGAGTCCACGGGTCTCGAACAGACGGCGGCATTCAAGATCAATACCGGATTCACTCCCGATGATGTCAGTATGACGAGGGAAGACGGTGAGGTGCTGAAGCGTCTTGCCGCCCGCATCGCGGGTATTGCCTCGAGCAGCAGAATGGAGGAGATCCGCAAACTGTGGAAGCGTCACAACAAACTGGAGGCTGGACGTCCCATTGTGTTCTGTGATCCTGAAAACGGCTGGAACGAGATCATCACTGAGGCGGAGATGGAGTGTAAAGGCACACTTGCCCGTCGCTGGGAGATGGACCTAAGAAAGGAGATATTCTGGGGAGAGGAGATGGGCGATGGCAAGCCTGTTGAACCCTTCTTCGACGTACCCTACACGGTATCGGCAGATGATTGGGGCGTAAAGGCTGAGTATCACAAGACCGACAGCCAGGGCTCCTATATCTGGGACGCGCCCATACAGGATTATGAGCGGGACCTGCCAAAACTGCACGCACCTGAGTTTGAAATCGACTGGGAGACCACGAATGGGTGCCTTGATCTTGCGAAGCAACTGTTTGAGGGCGCGCTTACGGTGCGGCTCAAGGGTATCTGGTGGTGGTCACTTGGACTGACCTGGCCGGGAGCCACCTTTCGTGGTTTGGAGACCATGTTCTACGATTTCATCGATCATCCCGATGGGATCAAGGAGCTGCTTTCAATCCTGTCAAAGGGATTTTTACAGAAACTGGACTACCTGCAGCATGAGGGCCTGCTGAGCCTGAACAATGACGGCACCTATGTTGGTTCGGGCGGGTACGGCTTCACCGACGAGCTCCCCCAGGAGGATTTCAGTGGTGTGGTGCGAACCGTGGATATGTGGGGCTTCACAGAAAGCCAGGAAACGGTCAATGTGTCACCAGACATGTATGAGGAGTTCATCTTCCCCTATGAAAAACCCATCATGGAGCGGTTCGGGCTCACCTGCTATGGCTGCTGCGAGCCCGTGCACCCACGCTGGCATGTGGTTAAACAGCATCCCAATCTGCGCAGGGTCTCCTGCTCTCCCTGGACGGATACTGAGAAGATGGCTGAATACCTGCAGGACAACTACATCTTTTCCATGAAACCCGCCCCTGCGGCAATCGCCGATCCGAAACCTGACTGGGAATCGATACGTAGGGATTTACGGCATAAACTGGAGATAACAAAGGACTGCAGGGTAGAGGTGATCATGAAGGACAACCACACCATCGGCAGGAGACCAGAAAATGTGGTGCAGTGGTGCCGCATAGCCCGTGAGGAGGCCCTGCGGATTGCTTCGTAATTGGTACCGCTACACCTTCTATCTGCTCATTCTCCTGATCGCAACGGGAATGATGGGCGCCTCGAGTGTGAGCAAACTTTCCGGGTACATAGCCGACCATGCAGGATTCCCCCTGGCTATGAAAACCGGCTCCATCCTCCTCGTGCTCATCCTTGTTGTGCTGTTTATACGGGGTAGAGAATACGCCTGAGTATAAATACTTTTAATAAAAACCGGAGTTGGCCCGGGTAGTGGAGAATTATCCCTGATATCCAAGATGTGCGTAGTTACCGTAACGGCGGGCAGCCCTGAGCATGGTCTCGTAATTTTCCGGCCTTACCTTGACATGGATTGAGTTTGCGGAGGATATTATATATCCCCCGCCCGGGGCCGCCCGCTCGATGATACGGCGCACATCCTTTTCCACGTCAGAGGGTGTGGATTCGGAAAGTAGTCTGCCCGTGTCGATATTTCCAATCACACAGACACGGCCGCCGTATGCCTCCTTCACCGCTGCAATGTCCATTCCCGCTTCAGGGTCGAGCGGATGCAGGCCGTCGATTCCTGTACCAACAATCATGTCAAGAATCCGCCCGATATTTCCATCGGTGTGTTTGATGACATAGGCATTCATCTCCTTCGCGGCACGAACAACCTCCTGCATACCGGGAAGAAAGAACTCCCTGAAATGGTCCGGAGACATGAAAGGGCCTTTTGTGCCTGCATAATCGTCTCCGAACACGAAGAGTTCTGCACCCAGCTCAGCTGCCCTCTTCATCAGTTTGACAGAGTGGTCGACAGAGACCTCCACAAGCCGGTGTACAAGCCCCGGGTTGTCGATGAGGTCCATCAGAAGTGTATCCATCCCCCTGAGGTAGGACGGGTAGGAAAATGCGTCATGTACGTGCATGCCGATGAGCCTCTTCCCCCTGAAGCGTTTCACCAGCCTGACGAGGCTCTTGAAGCGATAGGTGTCGTGCGGGTCGGGAGGCTTGTACGTATCCACATCCCTCGTAGATTTGATGGGCCCCTCCATGGGAAAGGGGACGGCCTGATCGGAGAACTGCCGTACAACGCCCCACTCGTCCCGGTAGGTTTTCGTGTTCCGGTCCAGGATTTTCATTCGGTAGTTATCGGAAGGGGTGCCGGTCATAACAATATCAAAATCGTACTGTTCCACAAAGTCCTCATAACTGCATCTGCTGCAGATTCCCCTGCGGACCACCTCGTCGATGTGGAGCTCGAATATGGGTACCATGTCCGGGGTTTCCCTCTCAAGCGCCCGTATTGCCCGTTCCCTGTTGTTCATTGCACACCTCCGGATAGGTTGATTGACCAGCCATTATGTTCGATATTATTCAGCGAGCTGATCGATAATTCTTGCCATGATGAAATCATTATCGGTCAATCCGCCAGCTGCATGGGTTGTCAGCGTAACCTTGAGTCGGTTGTAATTCAGTATGAATGAGGGGTGGTGCCCCTGTTCTTCAGCAATAGCTGCGAGAATGTCGAGAAATGACTTGGCCTCGATGAAGTCCCTGAAGGTGAACTGTCTGCTGATCTTCCGATTCTCGATGAGCTCCCAGGCGGGTATTTCTGGCATCAGGGAGAGAATCACCTCGTCGGTGAGGGTCGGTGCAGTACCCTCGCAGGGTGTACACTCGAAAGATACCGGTGAGGCGGGTGTTCTTTCAGGGTCCAAAAGTACCTCATCGAGGTGATTGAAAATGTCGTCGAAATCGGGCTGATTGGTGAGTTCCCTGACGATTTGCCTGTAACGGAGGACATTGCCGCGATCCAGGATGAAAGTACCCCGTGTGAGCAGGTTCAGCTCTTTAATCAGCACACCGTAATTGAGGCCGAATGAGCCATATCTGTAATCAGAAATGAGATCGATATTACGAATGTCGAAGGTTTCCCTGAACCTCTTCAGAGCGAAGGGTATGTCCCTGCTGATACCGATGACGGCCACTGTCTCTGGCAATGCGCGTGCTTTCCTGTTAATCTCCCGGACCTGAAGGTCGCAGATAGGATGATCGATGGAGGGAAAAAAGGAGATCAGCTTGACCGTTGGGCCGTAGGCTGCGAGTGTGGTATCCTGGAGATCTGTGGTCAGGGCGGTAAAGTCAGGGGCCCTCATCTCAAGATCCAATGTTCGCCCTGCAAGGGTCAGCGGTAATTTCTCGAATGTGATGGTCCTGTCCATTTTTCATCCCTTCTTGAAAGACCTGTATATGTTAAAACATTAAGGGCGGCCCAGAGATGAGTCAAGGGTGGTCGTTCATACTGAAGACTGGCTCCTCTACATGTCCACAGATGGTTGAATTCTTGAAAAAGTACTTGACAAGGATTGAGCGGACAAAGTAGTATAAATACTACTTAAAGGTGTTTTTTTACAGAGAGAAGAGGAGCGAGGAAAATGGGTATAGTTGGAAAAAGTAAGAAGGTAATAGCGAAGACCCTTCTGAACGCTATGAAGGTGAATTTTATAATGGAGATGTTCTTTCGATGGGGAGAGAAGCAGGTTTTGAAGGTCATGGTTGAAAAGAATGAACGCAACCGACCGATCGGTTCGCAGGAGGACAAGTACTTCATTGTGCGGAATCTTATGAAATCCTTTGAGGCGAAGTACAAGGCGGGAGCACTTGCTCCATCGGTGCGTGACTGGATCATCAACAGGTTCATCGGAGATGTCATCCTCAACTACCGTGAACGGTATCCCGAAGTTGTCAAGAAGCGGCAGTCCGATGAGCCCAACCCAGTGTTCATAACTTTGAGCCCGACACAGAATTGTAACCTTGCCTGTAGCGGGTGTTACGCTGCGAGTACCAATAAAACGTGTGCAACGATCGAGTGGGACGTGCTCGATAAAATCATGGAGCAGAAACGCCGTTTGTGGGGATCTCACTTTACCGTCATCTCCGGCGGTGAGCCGCTTATGTATGAAAGCCAGGGCAAGAACATTCTCGACCTTTACGAGAAGCACAACGACAACTTCTTCCTCATGTACACAAACGGAACACTTATCGACAAAGCGATGGCGCAGAGGTTTGCTGAGCTCGGCAACGTATCACCTGCCATATCTGTTGAGGGGTTTGAAGCAGATACCGATGCTCGAAGGGGTAAGGGTGTGTATAAAAAGATTCTTGAGGCCATCGAAAATCTAAGGGAAGCCGGCGTTTTGTACGGGATCTCTTTCACGGCGACCAGGAAGAATGCTGACAAAATTCTGCATAGCGATTTTATCGATGAGTTCTTCGGGCCGCATGGTGCGACATTTGCCTGGATGTTTCAGTATATGCCCATAGGCAGGGGGCCTGATTTCGAGCTCATGCTCACACCGGAGCAGCGCAGGCAGCTCTGGGCCCGTGAACGGGAACTCATGAGGGAGAAGGGTGTTTTCTTCGTCGATTTCTGGAACGGCGGACCGATCAGCGATGGCTGCATCAGCGCCGGCCGCAAGGGAGGCTATCTCTACATCGACTGGTTCGGGAATGTCCAACCCTGTGTCTTCATTCCCTACTCCGTCGGAAACATCAAGACCGATTATTTCGATAAGGGAAAGACCCTCGACGATATACTCAAGACACCATTCTTCACGAAACTGAGGGACTGGCAGAAGGGTTACAGCTATGAAAAATCAGCAGCGGAAGCTGGCAACGAGATTGTGCCCTGCCCGATAAGGGACCATCACAAGGAGTTCAACAAGATTGCACGGGAGGCACACGCAATTCCTGTTGACAAGTCAGCTGAACGGGCCATAAAGGACGTCCAGTACATCGAGGAATTGGATGAGGTCGGCAGGAAGGCCGATGAGGCAACTTCGGATATATGGAAACAGAAGTATCAGAAGGTATAAGGACAGTATATATAGAGAGAAAGAGGGAGTAACCGTCTCCTGGACGGTCACTCCCTCTTTTATTTTATACTCATCGTTGCTGCTCGTCGTCGGGAAACCACTCACCGTCGTTGTGCAGATATTCCATGAATTCGACGACCGTACCGTCTTCCGATTGAAAGAAAGCGACACGTACGAAATCGCTTACCACAAAGGGTTCGAGAAGTACCTTGAGCCCCTTTGATGCTTCATCGATGCTGTCGACCCGGTATGCGATATGGGTACATTCCCGCAGGGGTCCTGTAACCGGGGAGTCAGGTTCGAAGCGGAGCCACTCCACGTTAAAGGGGTTGGACTTGGGATTGGTGACCCAGACCCGTGTCGCCTCCACAAAATTCTCACCTGCTTTTTTCTCGTCAGTTATAAGCCCAACATGATCAAATTCCATCCTTCCTCCTGTATGATAAGCTAAAATGTCATGACTTTGTTTTCTTTGGCTGACTTCTCTGCGGTCCGAATGGCAGCCACGACAGCCTTCGATTCCTCAGGCGTGATCACATCGGGCTTCCTTCCCTCTGCAACGCATTTGAGAAAATAGTCGACTTCATCCTTCAGGAAGCCTCTGCGCATTCCGTGGATCTTGGGCCAGTAGAGTGATTGGGGATAGCTCCACCCCTTTTTCGTGAGCACCGCATAGTTGGACCCTGAATTATCGATGTAAATTGATCCCTCTGTACCAACGATTTCCATACGGCCATCGATGGCGTAGGGAGTGTTTTCCGGCAGGCACCAGATCGTTTCAATGACCGCGATGGCCCCGCTGTCGAGCCGAAACATTGCCCAGGCCAGGTCGTCATTGGGAAGCTCAGGCCTGGTGTTCATGCTCTGTGCGTAAACGCTCTTCGGTTTTGCACCGGAGTACCAGAGCATGAGATCAAAATCGTGCACTCCATCACCGAAAAGCGCGCTGAGCTTCTCGAGGTGGGACTGTGTGATCCACTTTGCAAGATTTCGTCTTGCATGCATGGATATGATAGAGCCAATGTTACCTGCAGCGATCTCCTCTTTTGCCAGTGCGTAGGTCGTATCAAAGCGGCAGATGTGACCAACCATGAAACATTTGTCTGTCTTTTTCGCCTCTGCAATGATCTTGTCGCATTCCTCGGCACTGTCGGCCATGGGTTTTTCAAGGAACACGTGCTTGCCCGCACGTAGTGCATCGATGGTGGGTTTTAGATGGTCCTTCAC
Organism: Spirochaetota bacterium; assembly: GCA_023136305.1. Lineage (GTDB taxonomy): Bacteria > Spirochaetota > B62-G9 > B62-G9 > DRHN01 > JAGLSF01. The sequence goes on along the minus strand of JAGLSF010000021.1, from coordinate 542 downwards.
ATGGGTTACCACCGTGACCATGTCTATATCCTTGTCTGCGAGCATTTCGTGATAATCGGTGTACGCCTTGGGAACGCTGTATTTCTCCTGCATCTCCTTTACCCTCCACTCGCGTCGCGTGCACACAGCAACGACCTCACAGGCCGGGAGCTGTTGAAGTGTGTCCACATGATGCTCGCCAAACCACCCGAGTCCAATTACACCGCACCCTATTTTGTCCATACATATGCCTCCTTTTCTATCTCTAAATGTTTAACTGTCAAAAGTAGCTATGTCGATTCTGTGCTAGTTCTATTGTATTGAGAGTTATATAAATGTCAAGACGGCTGGTCCGTGAAATGTAGGAACCCATGGATGATTGTCAATGACTGTTTTATTCCTTAGCTTTGATTAACAAATACCTGTTGACAATTATATTTATAAAGGTAAAATTGTGTGGGTTAGAAATAAAAATATTAAAGGAGGTACACAATGAAAGACAAAATTTTCAGCAAAAAGATGACAAGGAGGGATTTCATCAAAAAATCAGCTAAGACAGGCAT
>JAGLSF010000209.1 GCA_023136305.1 Spirochaetota bacterium | reverse complement strand
TCATTCGACGTCAGCAATGCTACAGCGCGACCGAAGGCGACCGAAGGCGACCGAAGGGAGTCCCTGTGGGAAAGTCCCTGTGAGAAAGTGACCGAGGTGCAAAAGTCATAAAAGAATAGTATAACTAGTCGATCAATCCCTTTTTTTTGAGCCATTCCTCTGCCGCGTCTTCCGGCTCCATGAGATCGATGTCGACCTTGGCGTTGAGGCGGGTCATCTCCAGCCGGGACGCTGCCGGTTCCTTGGGGAAGGCGTTAACAAGTTCCTTAAGCGCATCCGCCAGTCCGGGATTCGCATCCAAAACCTCTTTGCGCACGTAAGGGGCCAGGTCGTAGGGCGGCCAAAAATATTTGTCGTCCTGCAATACCACCCAATCATACTTGACAACCGGTGCATCGGTCCCGAAGACAGTGGTAGCTTCGACTCGGCCTTGAACTAGCTGTTCGTGGGTCAAGCCGGGCAATACGGTGGTGATGGTATCCGGCTTGAAGGCGAAGTCATAGTGTACCTGCATGCCCAGGATGCCATCCGGGCGAGAATAAAACTCGAAGGTGCTGGCGATGGGAACATCCCCTTCCTTGGATTTTACATATTCTGCGAAGTCGGAGAGGGTTTTCACGCCGTTTTTTTCTGAAAACTGTTTTGTAACGGCAATGGCATAGGTGTTGTTGCACCAGATTGGGTCCATCCATACCAGGCCCCGCTGGGCGTCGCTCTCCCTGGTCTTCCTGAACATATCGTTGGGGGATTCCCCCTTGAACTCATGCCCGGTGTAGCTCAGCCACATAGTCCCGGTATAATCCATGCACAAGTCTATGTCTCCGTTTTCCATCGCTTCCCTGAGAACAGTACTGGCCATACCAGTTTTCAGCTCTACATCAAAGCCCCGATCCTCAAGGAGAATGGCCATGAGATTTCCGACAACGAACTGTTCGGTAAAGTTCTTGGTTCCGATGTTGATCGGCGGCTTGTAGGGAATCCCCGTCCCCTTCGGCCCTTCTTCTGCCTCGGCAGCCATTTCCTCGGCTTCGGCTGGAGTTGGTTCTGCCGGTTTCTCCTTCTGTCCCCCGGCAAAGATAAACACGGCGAGAGACATCATCATGACGACAAGCAAAATCTTTTTCAACATACTATCCTCCTTTAATTAATATTTGAAGAACACCCTCCGATGTCCTGATTGTTGATCTTATCAATCGGACAATATCGCGCGGTGGGTTTTGTTTATGTAAAAAAAACCCGCTAGGCGGAAGTGTTTTTCATGCGTAGATCAGAAGTGTACTTATGAAATGTGTCCCCCTTTATTCGACCATATACCGGGTGCTGATAATATGTCAAGAAGTTTATCTGTGGAGCTCTTTCATCAGGAGAGATTGTGGGCTATATCACGTCTTTTGCACGAACGAGATCCTCGAACTGTATATTGAAGCTCACGATACCGACAATTTTGTCATTCTCCCCTAAAATCGGTGTCGAAGCGGTGAGACAGAGAACACCAGTGATATAATCCGTAACGACTCGCTGGAATTCCTCCATAGAGAACTCGAGGGAAAGCGCCTCTTCAAGTGAATGCTCGATGATTTTCTTCAGAAGAACCTGTCGGTTGTGACTTTTCAGTTCCTGGCGTGTAATGTTGACGAATGTGCCCTTGCCAACCTCACTCGTGATTATGCCCTCCCTTCCCAGCTCGTTGTACGCCCGAAGCACCGTATTCACGCTTACACCGAAGTCCCTGGCGACCTGCCGAACAGGGGGGAGCTTGTTGCTTTTGATTGCGCCGGATTGTATGAGAAGGTTCGACTCATTTCACCTGCAACAGCTATCTTCTTCTAATTTCTCGGACAACATCCACAATCTCATCTGCTGACAAGTCAAGCCTTACACCCATTATATTGAGGGGTGAGTCCTTCTTGGGTACAGGATGTATCTCGAATAGAGAACCGTCTTTTCGCTTAATGAGTACTTTTCCTTCAATCTTTGCTTTTTCCAGGACGGCTGCAAACCTCTGTCGAGCTTCAGAAAAGGTGTATGTTTTCATAATTCCATTTCCAAAACTTTAACTCCAGCGTTTTTTGCTGTTGCAACACGGCTTGTATCTGGTTAAAGATAACACATAAACCTTGAATTCTTCAATCCAGTATCAATATCTCAGTGCGGCGGTTCCGAAGGCGGCCTTCCTCCGTGGCGTTGTCTGCAATGGGCTTTGTTTCACCGTGGCCTTTTGCAACGATTCTTGTAGAGGAGATCCCGTTCTGAATGAGCCACGCCGCAACAGACTCGGCGCGCAGCTCGGAGAGCCGCTGATTGACTTCCTCTGATCCCATCGAGTCGGTGTGACCGGCGATCTCGATTCGAATCCCGGGATTCTCCCTCATCATGTCGTAGAGCTTCCGCATCGTGGGGATGGAGCCGGGCTCCAGGTTCGCCTTGTCCGTCTCGAAGTGAATGCTGTCCACCCTGATCTGCTCACCCTTTGAGGCCCGTGAGAGTGAAACCTCGATCCCCGCCAAAGAAAGATCGTCGATCGCCTCCTCGTCGGGCAGGGTGATTGTCTCAAAGGTGAAACCCGGCGAAGAGATGAGTATGTCTGTTCCGCCCTCACGCGGTACGTCGATCTCGAAGGAGCCGTCCCTGAAGCCCTCCTCCCTGTGGGCAATGCTCCCGTCGTCAAAGGTGGTCGTCGCTTCAACCGTTCCCGAGAGAGGACGGTCGGTGTACTTCTCCTTTACCTCGCCTCGGATCGTGGAGGTCGCCTGCTCCTGCGACGCCTCGTCGCCGCTCTCCCCGGTGCGTCCCATACCGCCCGCTATAGAACCCTCATCAGTTATTGCACCGATTCCCCCTTCTGTACCTGCTCCTGCAGATACTGTACCTAAAAATGTACCCTTCCCGATTGCAACGAGCCTCTTCGCCGACGAAACAAAGGCGATCCCCCTGCTCACCGTGAGGGAGGACGGCTCACCTTCGCTCGTCCTGATGCGCCGTATTTCCCGTCCACTCACCGCATCCACTACAGCGACTTCTCCATCGGGGACCTTCACAGGGATATACAGATAGCTTCCCACCACGGCAAACTGCGTCGCATAGGGTACCGAGAAGAGCGGCTCCCATCGACCGCTTTCCGGATCGATCTTGAGTATGGTTCCCTCGAGCAGGGACAGGTAGATGTTCCCGTGGGAAAACACGGGATGCGAGGCCACCCGTGCGATGAAGTGCTTTTCCCAGACCCTCTCCCCGGTTTCTGCGTCAAATACGCCGATCTGATTCCCGAAGGCGAGGTAGATCCGTTCACGGTACACCACGGGTGAGTAGATATTCGACACGTTCTCGAGTACAGCCTGCCACCTGACGCTCCCGTCGACCGCGTTCAGTGCAATGAGCCGTGCGCTCTCCCGCTGAAACTCCTTGGACACCGTATATATCATCCCGTTCCAGTAGGAGGGAAATCCTCCGTAGGTGTAGATCGCGGGGTTCTCCCACACCAAATGCCCGTTGAGGAGTTCCCGTGCGTAGAACCCCTTCCGGTTTCCATAGAATATCTTTCCCTCCGCGACGGTGGGGGTACCGTAAAAACCGATGCTCGCGTCCTTCCGTCCCCACAGCACCCTCCCATCCTCCATGTCTAGACAGTAGATAAACTGCCCCGCAGGTAAATACACCTTGCCCTTGTACACAACAACCATGCGCGTGAGTGCCCCTTCGGCCTTGAACCGCCACAGCACCGACCCGTTCCGCATGTCCAGGCAGTAGAGATGGTTGTCGGTGGACACCACAAACACCCGGTCATTCGAACCCACCGGATTGTAGAGCCTCCCCGGTGACGTGAACTTCCAGAGGACAGTGCTTCCCTGCGGGATGATCCCGTCATTGTTCCCGGTCAAATACTGATTCCCCATGTAGGTGGGCCAGTTGTCTTCGAGGAATGCTGACACCGGTTGTGCCAGGAGCATGATAAAAAGAAGTACAAGGACTACCCAGGCGGGCTTTTTCATATCACGTTAATTATAGGTGTACGCATTCTATCTGTCGAGGGTATATGGAAGGATTGGTTATGAATATCACAAGATGCCCATGGGGCGGCAGTCATGAATTATACATTCCCTATCATGATCTCGAATGGGGAGTTCCGGTTCATGATGACAGAAAGCTCTTTGAGATGCTCAACCTGGAGGGTGCACAAGCGGGGCTCAACTGGCTGCTGATCTTACAAAAGAGAGAGAATTACAAACTGCTATTTGACAACTTTAATGCTGTGAAAATTGCCCGTTACACCGATGAGAAGCTGGATTCGATGTTGAAGGATCCCCGCATCATTCGAAACAGA
>JAGLSF010000208.1 GCA_023136305.1 Spirochaetota bacterium | reverse complement strand
CTGGGAAAACGCTGGAAGCAGGGACACCTACCAGCTTTCGCGTGATAAGGTGGCGGACTACATGAATATGTCCCGTGTTGGTATAGATAAAGACCGTAGGTCGAAGCTAGATGAAATAGTGGATAATTTCAACAGGACAGCTGCTAAATAGGCTATCAGATGTAAACGTGGCATGCAAATCTGAACTGGTGGAGGGTATGGTATGAAATACCGCAAGGAAGACCTGGCCATACATGGCGGACCCAGGGCGAAGACATCGCCAAACATCGCAATGTTTCCCGGGGGACTGGAGATCGGCGAGGAGGAAAAGAGAGAGGTCATGGAGGTGCTGGATGCGAAGTATCTCTTTCGATACTACGGTCCTAAAGAAGCTCCATCAAAGGTGAAGAAGCTCGAAGAGGAGTATGCGCGGTATCTGGGGAGAAAGCACTGCCTTGCGGTGAACTCCTGCACATCGGCACTCATATGTGGGCTTATTGCCGTGGGTGTCGAGCCGGGCGATGAGGTCATTGTTGCCGGGTACACCTTTTTCGCATCTGTGGCTGCCATCGTGGCGGTCAGGGCTGTCCCGGTGATTGCCGAGGTGGACAAATCGCTCACCCTCGATCCGGAGGATTTTGAGAAGAAGATCACACCCAATACAAAGGCGGTAGTAGCGGTTCACATGCGCGGTATGCCTGCAAAGATCGACCGAATCATGGAGATCGCTAAAAAGCATAACCTGAAAGTAGTGGAGGACGTGGCGCAGGCGAACGGCGGTTCCTTCAAGGGAAAAAAGCTCGGTTCCTTCGGCGACGTGGGGTGCTTCTCGCTGCAGTTTCACAAGGTGATCACCTCCGGTGAGGGGGGCGTCCTTGTCTGCGATGACGACCTGTACTACACGAGGGCGCAGGCGTATCACGATGTGGCTGCCTGCTGGAGAAAGGACAGGTTCGCGCCTCCCGAATTCGAGGGGGAGATCTTCTTCGGCGTCAACTTCAGGATGAGCGAGCTCACCGGGGCGGTCGCCCTTGCACAGTTCAGGAAATTGGATGCCATTGTGCAGCGCATGCAGCAAAACCGCAGGAGGATCAAGGAGAAGATAGGGGGTCTGCCGGGGCTCGATTTCAGGGAGGTCAACGATGAAGAGGGCGATGTGTCCATCTGTCTTGTACTGTATCTGCCCAAGCCGGAGAGCGCACGGGAGTTTGGGGAAGCCCTGCAGGCTGAGGGCGTCGAGGCAGGGACAATCTATGACAGGAGTGTGCCCGACTGGCATATTTACACGCACTGGAAGATGCTCATGGAGAAGATGATGCCCTCCGAGAAGGGCTGTCCCTTCAACTGCCCCATGACGCCGCGCGGAAAAGAGATAGAATACACGGAGGACATGTGTCCGAATACCCTGGGATGGCTCTCACGGACGATTCACATAGATATACCGCCGCAGCTGACCGATGAGGACTGCAATCAGATTGCAGCGGCCACCCTAAAGGTTGCGTCGGTACTCCTGTAGAGCTGGAGTTTCTGCGACTACCATAGAGGGCCTTCCCATTCCACGTCACGGAGAAATAAAGAACCTATTACTGGTATAATGAAAATAGCCGAAATCGATCATACCGAAATCGAACGCCGGAAGCGTACCGTCACGCGGATGTGGGAGTATAGAAGCATCGATCACATCCCCATCGCTGTCTGGCTCGACGATTTCAGCCGCCATTCCCTCAGAGAACAGTGCGAGGACGGCGGGCTTCAATTCGAAGTGATGGTCGGCTGTCTCAACCGCTGCCTCACAGCCCTTCCCGATGACTACATACCCTATGTTCGGATCTGGCCCGGATACATGACCATTGCCACCATGTTCGGCATGGAGGTCCACTGGGGGGACGATCCCAATCAGGCACCCGGTGCCAGCGGCTCTCTCATCGAGGATATGGGGGAGGTGTACAACCTGAAACGGCCCGATACCAGGCGTGACGGCCTCATGCCCCACAACATAGAGTGGCTCGATCACGCCAATCGCCACCTTCCGCCTGAGGTGCATATCACGGGTATCGACCTTGGGGGACCGCTCAACACGGCGAAAGACCTGCTCGAGACCAATCTCCTCTACACATCATTTCTCGATTCTCCCGAATTGCTGCATCACTTTCTCGATCTCGTCACTGAGGTACAGATAGACTGCATCCGTGAGATCATCTCAGCGGCCGGAGGCATGGAGCGTCTCACCTGCACGGATTTCGATCCCGTCTGGGCCCCCCGGCCATACAAGGGATTCGTGTCTGACGACGTGTGCGCTTCCTTCGGTCCGGACATCTTCGCTGAGTTCAGCGTACCTTACAACAACCGCATACTGAAGGGTTTTCAGGGCGGGAGACTTCACAACTGTGGACCGAATCCCTCCGCACACCTCTACCTCAGCCATGAACCAGGACGGTTCGGGCTGAACTGTTCGTACCGCTACTCCAGAGAGGATATCCCCAAACTGAAGGAGGCATTTCACGGCAGGGGAATCATCGAGTTCAACTTCGACAACGGGGAGGGCCCGGAGGAGATCATCAGCGGGTTCGAAGAGATCGCCGACAGTTTTGTACCTGATACGATCGGTATGCCGATACTCTTCCTGGATCATACCTGGAGTGATGAAGACATACGCGGCATATATGCGGATATGAGGAAGATCTCCGAGCGCTATGCCCGTGAGATACGCTGGAAGAGTTAATAAAAATTAGTATGAACCCACTTTGCAACATCTTTTTCCAGAAGAAATTATTAAATATATGTATTAATTAACCGCATTGTGATACAATGGCTGCTCGGAGGGATCAGGGATGAGCGTGGTTCTCGGTAAGTATAAAAGGGTTCTGCAGCATATACAGGAAAACAGCCCGGTTGACAAGTCAGGTATTGCCTCAGCACTTGGCATCAGCCTCATGACTGTGAACAAGATCGTGAACAGGCTGCTCGAGAAATCCATTATTGTACAGTGCGGCAAGCAGGAGGGCGGGAGCGGGCGCCGCTCCGATCTCTTCAAATTCAATCCTGACCTGTTTCTGTCAATCGGTCTTGATATAGACGAGGAACGGATTATGCTTGGTGCGGTCGATTCAGACGGGGTGCCCATATCACAGCAGGAATATACGTATGAACGGGATCAGGATCGTCCAGGCTCGGCCGAGAACATCATCATGGGCATAGAAAAATACAGCTCTGACTTCATGAAGCAAAACAACCTGCTCCCCGAGGCTGTAGCGGCAATTGGTGTTGCGCCTCATGGTATTATAGATACGGAGAACGGCAGATGCCTGCTGGGGACTCATCTCGGTGGTATCATTGATCTCAACCTTCGTGAAGAGCTGGAATCGGTCTTTGGGGTACCTGTGTATGTCAATGATCCTGCGAGGGCACTCGCCTATTATGAGAGGAAATACGGTCACGGCAGGGAGGTCGATAACTTCATCTACATCTTTATGGACAAGGGTGTCGGAAGCGGTATTGTTATTGACGGGAAGATACATCTCGGTGCCAGCGGCATGGCCGGGGAGATAGGTCATCTCATCGTTGCAGAGAACGGCGAGCGGTGCAAGTGCGGCAATTACGGCTGCTTGGAAACCGTCGCTTCTGTGGGGAGCATTATCCGACAGGTGAAGAAGGGCATACAGGACGGGGTAATGACAAAGATCCTTGACTTCTGTGACGGCAGCGTCGACAATCTTGACCTTTCTGTACTAAAGGAAGCTGCGGACAATAATGACAAGTTTGCCCTGAATATTCTCGATTCCATAGGGAGCAATCTCGGGAAGGCGGTATCGGTACTCATCAACCTCTTCAATCCGGAGCTCATCCTGCTGGGGGGGCAGGGTGCGGTGCTCGGTCAGCACCTTTTGCAGCCGGTGCTGCGGGTTATGCAGCGCTACTCTCTCAATCTCATACATAAGAGTGTCCTTATCAAAATTGTTGAGCATGACCGGTTTAGAGACAGTGTCAGCATAGCTGTTGAGGCCTTTGATAAACTGTTCAACGGTACCGATCAGGTGATACTTCAAAGAGGGGCAGAAGGGGGAGGTTCAGAGGGAAGTGATACACCGACCTTTCTCGATAAACTGCTGCATGACATTGTGCCGGTCTAAGCCGGGGATGACAGGTTAAGCGGACCGGGAAGGGATCATTGAACAATTTGTTATAATTATTTATAAATCTGTCAGATATATTCCATATACACAATAAATTAATAATAATTTTTAATAAACCATAATAAAAAAGTGGATACAAGTAAGGAGACCTTTGCATATTTGTTAAAGGGAATTTGAGGTTCCAGAAGAAACTTGACAAAATTGATGTGATAAAAACCCACAATTTGTT
>JAGLSF010000207.1 GCA_023136305.1 Spirochaetota bacterium | reverse complement strand
ACCAACGGGAGTGCCCGTGGTACGACCGAGCGTAGCGAGGTGACTGACCGCAGGGAGGCGACCGCAGTGAGTCCCTCTGGGAGAATCCCTCTGGGAAAGTGCCCGTGGTAATGGCGGAAGCCTGCAAGAGGCCGCGCTGTGCAGTATACTGAATCCGCCACGATGTGGCACATGTTTCGATGATGACCCTGTTCCGATTGACCCCTGTGCAGGGAGGTAGGGACCCATGCTGTTGTCTGCAGCTTCATACGAGCGTGTTATTGCCATCGGGGACCTGCACGGGCACCATGGGCCACTGCAGCGTATGCTGCAGAAGATCGATCTTCGAAGCGGAGATTTTATCATCTTTATAGGAGACTACATCGATCGGGGACCCAATTCAAAAGAGCTCGTTCAGGAACTCATCGAGCTCAGGTTCACGCACCCCCACGTGGCCTTTCTGCTTGGTAATCACGAGGACATGCTGCTCGGCTCCCTCGGGTACAGTGCCATGGTGTCCGACATGAGCACATGGCTGTACAACGGCGGCTCCCAAACGCTGCATTCCTATGGCCTAAGCAGGGACGAGCTGAACCGTATCGTGAGCCTGTGGGACGAAAGTGAGCGTCGGGCTGCACTCAGGAAGGTCTTCCCAAAGGAGCACATTAATTTTTTTCTCGATCTTGAGCTGTATGTGGAAACTGAGCACCATTTCTTCTGTCACGCAGGTGTGGACCCCGCTGTCTCCATTGAGGAGGGAAAACAGAGTCCCCACAACCTGCTCTGGATGCGGGAGCATCTCTATGCCGATGAACCATGCTGGGAGAAGACCCTTGTCTGCGGGCACACGCCACTCAGGGACATACGCATATCAGAGAAACTGATATGTATCGATACGGGTCTGCACTATTACGGTAGGCTCTCTGCCATCGATGTGAAGTCGAAGGAGGTTTTTCAGGTGAACATGGGATAGTCTGTACGGGATGTGTTTGATGTGTTCAGGGAATGATCCTGCCCCGATCCCTGGGAAAGATCGAAGCTTCGCGCACATTGACGAGCCCGAGTATCTGTGCGGTAATACGCTCGAGACCGATGGCCAGTCCGCCATGGGGGGGCATGCCGTAGGCGAAGGTATCGATGTAGTAGTCGAAGTCCCCATGGTCCAGGCCCCGTGCTTCGAAGGCATCGATGAGCATCTGATAGTCATGTATCCGCTGCCCCCCCGTTGTGATCTCCAGTCCCCTGAACAGCAGGTCAAAGCTCCGTGTAAACTCCGGGTTGCTCTCGAGCGGCATGGTATACACGGGCCGCTTGGAAAGCGGGTATTCGGTGAGAAAGAGAAGTTCTGTATCGTGGTTCTTCTTTGCCCACTCGCAGATGAGCTTCTCTCCTTCCGGATCGAGGTCGTACCCCTTGAGGCGCTTGGTGAACTCCTTTTCCAGTATGACGCAGGCTTCCCTGATGGGTATGCGGGGAATCTTTGAGGGCACGGGGAGGGTCTGCTCGAAGATGTCCAGTGCTGATGCATGTTCGCTGTTCAGCCGCTCAAAGAGGTGGATGATGAACCCCTCTTCCACGTCCATCACGTCATGCTCGTTTTCGATGAATCCCATCTCGTAGTCCAGGCTCACGTACTCGTTCAGGTGACGGGAGGTGTTGTGCGCCTCCGCCCGGTACACATGCCCGATCTCGAATACCCGTTCATACCCTGAGCCGACAAGCATCTGCTTGTAGAACTGGGGCGACTGTGCCAGGTACGCGAGCTTGTCGAAGTAGTCCACGGTGAAGAGTTGTGTGCCGCCTTCTGTGCCGGTGGCGATGATCTTCGGGGTGGTGACTTCTGTGAATCCTTCCCCCCTCAAGTAAGTTCTGAAGGCGTCAATGATGTCAGCCTGAAGCTTGAAGATGAGGTTTCTCTTCGGATTTCGCAGGGAAAGCACCCTGTTGTTGAGCACGGTTTCCAGCTCGAGTTTCTGAAAAACAGCCCTGTCGTTGACAAGTATGGGGAGTTTTTTCCTGGGTGCGGAAAGCACCTCAACCCGGCTCATGCTGAGCTCGACCCCGCCCTCGGCACGCTCATCTTCGATGACGGTGCCTGTTGCGTATATGACGGTTTCGTTCCGCAGATCCTGTTCCCTGACAACACCGGGTTCCGTGATGATCTGCGCGATACCGGTCCTGTCCCTGAGCAGGATAAACACGATCCTGCCCTGTTTTCGAACACTGTGAATCCATCCCCCCAGGGTCACATCTCTGCCGATATGGTTTTTCAGATCACGGATGAACACTCGCTCAATCATCACCAAACCCCTTGGGCGTAATATCATGCAAGGTATCGGGTTGGAAAACCGATGTCAAGAATTTTTGGGTGCGGGCCAACCTAGGGGCACACACATATGCACCACCCTCGAAGGGCATCTCATAACACCCGGTATCGGGAACTCTGCCAGCAACGTCAGGAATGTGGGCGGGCGGGGGTTGGTTTCTATCTCTGCTTCCTGTCCACTTTGTAGAGATAGGGGATTAGTCCCATGGCGTTGTAGGTCGCGGAGCTGGGAATGACGTTTCCGTATCCCCTCCTGAATCCATACAGTTCGGCCGGGACCGCTATCTGTATAATGGGGATTTCCCGCGCAATGATGTGCTGATACTCATGATACAGTATCAAAGCCTCCTCGAAGCTCCAGGTCGTACGGCCGAGGGCAAACAGAACATCGACTCTTCCCTCCCATGCAGTGGCGGGAGATTCCTGATAGGGATGCCACAGGTGCAGTGCGCCCTTGGATTCCCAGATCCACGACGCGTCATTGGGTTCTATACTTCCCTCCATGCCGAGAATGACGGCTTCCCACTCAAAGGTGTCGAGCAGCTTGGTTACGATCAGGTCGTAGCCCGTGGGTTCGAAGGACACGCTGATGCCTGCGTTGCGCATACCCTCAGCGATGAGCTCACCCATTTTGACCCGGAAGGGATTGTCGTCGTTGGTGAGCATGGTGAAGGTAAGAGCTTCGCCGTTGGGGAGGTTGAGAAAGCCGTCACCGTCGGTGTCCGTCAGGGAAAGCTGCCCGAACAGGACCCCGGCCTCATCCGGGTTATAGGACACAGGAGGAATGCTCGTATGAAAGGGTGAAGCGTTTCGTTCCGATGATTCGTCAATGAAGGCGTATCCCTGGTATATCTCATCCACGATACGCTGCCTGTCTATCAGGTGGGACACGGCCCTTCTGAACAGAGGATTCGAAACCAGGGCATGCTTTTCATCGCTGAGGGTTTTCGGGTTCTGATTGAAGGCGAGGAAGTGGTTGCCCCTGAGTGTGTGTCCTGCCGAATAGAGGTCGTAGTTTCCCTTCTCACGGTTTTCCATGAGAAGCTGTACATCACCGCTGGCAATGTCGATGTCCTTGATATCGTAGAAATCAAGTTCTCCGATCTGGAACTTGAGTATCTTCGTCTCGTTGTCCAGGTCGAGAAGCTCTATGATCTCATCCAGATAGGGCACGCCTTCAAGCTGCAGGGACCCCTCTCGTGGCCTGTAGTGGGGGTTTCTGGTGAGCCGGATGTGCTGTCCCGGAATAACTTCTCTCAGCATGTATGGACCCGTACCCACTACATCGCCCGTTCCCTTTTCAATCCGGCCCCATTCCCTGTTGAACCAGCCGATGTCCTTCTCCTCAATGAGAGGCTCAAGTATATGCCTGGGAAGCACATGAATATTTGTGAGGGTGTGAAGAAAGGGACGGTAGGGAACGGGTACATCGATCCGTATCGTGTAGTCGTCGACCCTGTGGACTGTCACGAGGCTGTCACGGATTCGCAGTACATCGGCCTTTTTTGAATCCACCTCGGGATTCATGTATATCTCTTCGAAGCTGAATAGCACATCGTCGGCAGTACAGGGATTGCCGTCGGAAAAGAGGACCCCCTCGTCAAGGTTCAGAAGGATGGAGTGGCCCTCATTGACGATACGGTAGTCCTTTGCGATACCGCCCTGAACCTCGCCGGTGAGGGGATTCGTACTAAGCAGTCCCTCGAATACGAGTCCGAGAAGCGTATAGACGGACCACGATCTGGTGGTGACGATGTTGAGGATATCGAGCTCCTGGAGGTCCGCGCGTGTCATGCTGCCGCCTCGCGTCCCCTTATAGAACAGTGCGGCGTCTGTCTCGAGTATGCCTTCCATAATGCTATGGTATTCCGGACCGGATATTCTTCTCTCCCTGCACCCCCCGATCACGATCAGCGGCAGCAGGATTAGGAAGATGATGATCAGCTTTTTCATGAAAGAAGCCCCTGAGACAGGTTGTATGCGTAACGAGTGTGCCTTTAAGGAGGAAAGCTATTACCATAGCCGATGTGAGTCAACCGGAATGGCCTGTG
>JAGLSF010000206.1 GCA_023136305.1 Spirochaetota bacterium | reverse complement strand
AAGGTAAAGCTATCTTACCAATTTACACATAATCGTTCTTCTTGCACTCATCAGTTTTTGCTCGTTCAATTGCTATGTATACTCGCAGGTAGGAGGTGATAGAAAACAGGATGTCTTGTTAAGTAATTTTAAAAAATATTGAAGGAGGAAACAATGAAGAGAGTATGGGTCGTATGTTTTATCATCGCTATTCTGGTTCCAGGGATTTTGCTGGCCGGCGGAAGGAAGAAAGACGCTGAGAAAAAGGCGGCACCAGCGGTCGAAGAGGGTGTCGATATGGATGAAATTGATCCATTGTGGGCGGAAATGCATGCTCTTGAGGAAGAATACATAAACCCACAGGTTAAGTTTACAGGTACTGCGGGAGAGCAGCCGGTCTACGATGATGATCTGTATCTCACGAGAGGTGAAGTGGAAAAGATCAGGTCCATGAACCTTACAGCCGTCTACGTGGACAACAACCTTGCCGGTGAATACACGCTCGCCATACACGGGGGCGCAATCGACGTTTTTGAATATCTCAACATCGAGGTCCTTGCCGAAACCCAGGCGAATTTTGACGCCGCAAAGCAGGCATCCGATGTGGAAACCGTGATGGCGCTTGACCCCGACATTGTTATCGGCTACGTTGTCGATCCGGTAACAGGAGCGCAGGGATTCAAGCCGGTCGTCGATGCCGGAAAGGTACTGGTCTTTGTTTCAACCAGGCCCGAGGGGTATATGCCGGGAAGAGAGTATACAGGCATCTCCACAAACAACCCCTATGACAATGCATGGGTATACACGATGGACATGATCAATGCGGTGGACGATGGAGCTGCCGTCGGGATTATAGTCTGGGGTGGAGACTACTTCGTGCTGAACGTGATGGACGATGCGACAAGGGACGCGCTTGAGGAGCACGGATCGAAAAAGAATCTGAAAGTTTATGAAGAGGGAAATGTGGACCCCATGGCTGCCGGAGAGCTGGTCACCGCCATGGTGCAGAAATGGCCGGAAATCGAGGCGTTCACCCTGCTCTGGTTTGATCCCGCGATGGTCGCTGTTCAGGACCTCAGGGGCATGGGGAGAGACGATATCCAAATCTTTACCTTTGGGATGAACACACCGGCTCTTCTGGACCTGCTGGATCCGGATGGTATGATCAAATCTCTTTCACAGGATTTTACATGGAACATAGGCATGAACACGGCCACGATCGCCGCCTACGGTGTACTCGGGAAAGAAGCGCCACAACTGGTCACTGTTCCCACTCTCAGCGTTACACCCGATAATCTCAGGGAAATCTGGAAGGTTGCGTACAGGGGTGTTCCGATGCCAAAGGAAGTCGATGAGGCTCTGAAGAAATTGGGCAAATAACAGCCAAAACGGGAATGCCAACAGCGTTCGGCCTAACCATCGCAACGTGGATTCTGTTGGCATATCCCGTTCATATTTGATTTAAAAGGTTTTTGAGATAGATCCCTGAAAAAATATATAATAAAAAGCAATGTCTAATCAATGAGAAGGTATAAGGAATGACCTCGCGAGAGAGAGTATACGCTGCAACCAATCACAGGGAACCGGACAGAGTACCGATATGCTTTGGAGGGACAGGGGCTTCGGGTATCGAGGAATGTCCACCCCATTATCGAGCTGCAACGAATCTCTACGAATATCTGCAACTCAAGGATGCTGAGCCGGTGAAAATATCTCCTGTGGGGAATATCGTGGGCAATATCGATGAGCAGTGTATGGTGCGACTTCACTCCGATATGCATGCAATATCCGATAATCCTCCGGGTGCGGAGATCATCGATGATGAGCGTAAGGTATGGCCCTTTCTCTATGGTATGAGGATAAAGAAGTGCGGTATATACGATATGATCGACATGACCAATCCTCCCATGGCCCATATGACGACGGAAAAGGATATAGAGGTGTATCCGTACTGGCCGGACATTACCACTGACACAATGGCGGGCGTCGTGGAGAAGGCGAAGCGAATGCATGAGGAGACCGACTATTTCATCTGCGGCATGCAATCCTTCGGGTATTTTCCACTCAATGGGTACGGTTTCATCAGTGGTATGGACAAATGGTTGCTCGATATGAAGATTCAACCAAAGTTCTATCATCGGCTGTGTGAGCGGTTCATGGAAATCAACCTTGCCTTCGCTGATAAGTTTTACGGAAAAATTGGAAAGTATCTCGATGCGGCAATGGTATTTGACGACCTGGGAAATCAAACAGGCCCGCTGATGTCCATGGACGATTATCGTGAGTTCTACAAACCATATCAGGCCGAAACGATCAAACATATACGCACGTATTTGAAACCGGAGGCAAAAATCATACTCCACAGCTGTGGTTCGGTATACCACTTCATACCTGAGTTTATTGAAATAGGTGTGGATGTACTCAATCCCATTCAGCCCCTGGCAAGAAATATGGAGCCATGGCGATTGAAAAAAGAGTTTGGCAGGGATATGGCCTTTCTCGGTGGATTTGATGTGCAGAAACTGCTTCCCCTCGGCAATATCGAAGAAATCAGAAAGGGAGTAGAGATTTTAATTGGTGAATACGCGCAGGGTGGCGGTTTCGTTTTCGGCGCAAGCCAGATCATTCAATGCAACACACCACCGGAGAACATTACGGCGATGTTTGATGCAGCATACGAATATGGATCCTATCCGGTTCGCAAATCGAAGGAGAAAAAATCCTATATCGAGTATATAGATGGACTCAACATGGAAGCGAGGAGGGCCCAGTTAAAATACATCTGTTAAGTTGTTCGATGTTCCTGTACAATGACTGTTGGTACGCGTGGCAGAGGCTATTCTAGAGGAATCCTGTGTCTATCGGCGTGAGGTGAAGCGTTGATTGGGAACTTGTTCACATAATGATCATGAGATTTTCAAAAAGGAGGTGATGCAGTACAACGAGCACGGGACAAACAGGTTGCATAACAATAATGAAGGAGAAACAAATGAAGGTTAAAAGATTGTTTTTAGCATTATGCATCATTCTCATTGCGACTTCCCTCGTCTTTGTTGCCGGCGGGAAGAAACCGAAAGCCCCGGAAGAAGAAGCAGTCGAGGTGACTGCCGGACCCGACGAAATTGATCCCTGGATACTGAAGATGAGAGAGGGGCTCGATCCTTACAGGGGTGATATTACCTACAAGACTGAGTTTGGTGAATATCCGACCTGGGATACAGAACTGGTTCTCACTGTAAGGGAAGTGGAGCAGATCAGGAAAAAGAAGGTAAAGGTGGGATACGTAATGGATGCTGCTGCAGGAGACTACACCACTTCTCAACTGCAGGGGATGGAGGATGTCTTTGATCATCTCGGTATAGACTTTACAGGTCAGGTGGATCCACAGTTCGACCCGGCAAAGGAGAAAGCGGGTGTTGAGGACCTGCTCACCATGGGGGCGGACATCATTATCGGTGCTCCCATCGATGCAGTGGCCTCTGCAGAGTCTTTCAGAGCGGTCAGTAAAGCCGGTAAGAAGTTTGTGATCTGGTCCAATATACCGCAGGGCTACGAGTATGGAAAAGATTACGTCGGCATTGCCAGCGCTATGGCTGAGGATCTGGGCAAGTTCGCCGTGGATCTCTTGGCAGAGGGGGTCACCGAGAGAACCGAGGTTGCCTATTTCTACTTTGACGCTTCCTTCTGGGTGGTCAATCTCATCGATGCGCAGGTGAAACAGGCAATAGAAGAGCATCCCCATCTGGTAATCGTGGAGGAGCTGGGGTTCAGCGCTGAGCCAGAGGCTTTCGATCTGATGACCGCGGCAATCCTGAGGCATCCGAATATCAAGAGGGTGTACGGAAACTGGATGACCCCAGCCCAGTTTGCTGCCGATGCCTGTGTACAGATGAACCGTTCTGACATCAAGGTCAGCACGTTCGGTATCGATTCACCGACCCTGGTCAATATCATAACGGGAGGAAATATCATCGGTACCATATCGGACGACCCGTACCATATAGGTGCAAATCTCGCCCTTCTGTGCGGGTATGCGGCAATAGACAAACCTGCGCCCAAGTTTACCATTACCCCGGCCCTCCCCATGACAAAGGACAATGTCGAGGAGATCTGGGCTATTGCCAATAAGATTCCGCTTCCAGAGAGTGTGAAACAGGCTTTAGGAAAGTAGACGTTTTGATCCTTCAGGTCAAAAGAGCAGAATAGGATGCTATCTTATTCTGCTCTTCTAAGTATTGATACCCCTGTTTACAGGGTTTGTTTGCATGTATCTTCAGGGGGTTAACATATGGTTTTCTCTATTAAAATTCTGGTTTTTTGTACCAGTTTTTTGATTTCAAACAACTGCTTATATCATTGACATGCCTATATAATTTT
>JAGLSF010000205.1 GCA_023136305.1 Spirochaetota bacterium | reverse complement strand
GTAACGAGGGCAACCTGTGCGCCGACCTGTCGTGCTCGCTGTGCCATAACTAGAAGGCCCTCCGTTTCACCTGACCCGGACCCGATGATGAGCAGGTCACGTTTCCCGATCCCCGGTGTAGTCGTTTCACCGGCCACGAAGGATTGCAGACTCATATGCATGAGTCGCATGGCAAAGGTACGCATGACCAATCCCGATCTTCCCGAACCGGCGCAGAAGATTTTCTCCGCCCTCTGCATCATATCGAGGAGCAGCTCCGGTTCTCTGTCAGTTAAATCCACCAGGGTCAATGCGATCTCCTCGAGTACCCTGTCCATATGGTCTCCGATACGCATACATGAACCTCTCTACTTCATATGGTTCCTGATGGTCGACGCAGCCTCCCGCCTGTTTACACTCATGGTGATGTAGCTGCCCACGATTGCGATATCAGGCTCAATTCCTGCCATGGCGTGAAGTGCGCGCACATCGATTCCTCCTGCAACGGCGATCTTCGTACCGCAGGCTGCCAGCTGAACCTTCCTGAGATCATCCTGTGCCGTGAGCCCTGCCGGCTCGAGATCAGTCGCCCTGTGTACGCAGAGGTATTGGGCACCCAGCATCTTCATCTCAGCAGCACGCCCTGCAGCATCGGCGAGACCGATCAGATCAACCATGACCTCTTTGCCGTACTCTTCAGCCGTGCGTTTTGCAATGGTGATGGTCTTCGTTTCGGCTGAAGCGAGTACGGTCACGATATCCGCTCCTGCATCGAAGGCAAGCCTTGACTCGTACTCCGCACCATCGACGATCTTCATATCTGCAAGTATGCACAGTGATGGAAACTCCTCCTTCAGGCTCCTCACCGCACCGATTCCCTCCCTGAGAATGAGCGGCGTACCGGCCTCGACAATGTCGACCATATCGGCCACCTCTCCCGTAATTTCTAATGCTTCCTGGAGAGTAAAGCAGTCGATTGCAAGCTGCAGCAGCATATGAAAGCTCCTTTATGAGGAGTGCTGAGAGGGATTGGGTGAGGAGCCCGGCAATGCCATTTCCTTTGAAAAAATGGACAATATCCAGCATACTGATACATGTCTCTTACCATCTTAGTTGAACCCTGGAAAAAAGCAAACAGTATTGAAGAGGCCTCTCTGGGAGAGATGGGTGATTTTGCCTGCAGACTGGGAGCCCTCATCGCATCGCGAAGGGGCGCGGTACCTCAATACGACCAGACTGACATTGACATGCTTACCGATTCCCTGGCATAAGGGATAAATTAACGCTTCTCATTTGTGTCGTTCCGCGCTACAATGGGTGTCATACACCTCCTGCTCAGGCCCGGCTTGCAAATTGTGTATCTCACCGTTCAATGAGGTTGCTGGATGGCTCCGAGGATCAAGCTGAGTGCCTCACTCATATGCGCCAATCTGCTCAATCTCGAAAAAGACCTCTCCACACTCCGGCAAGGGGGATTCGATTATATCCATTTTGACATGATGGACGGCCACTTCGTACCGAGAATCGGTCTCGGTACCTTCTTCCTCCGGCAGATTGCGAGCGGACAGCACATGCCCGTTGACGTGCATCTCATGGTTACAGACCCGGTGCGGTATGTGGATGAGATCGCCGATGCGGGCGGATCCATTGTTACCTTCCACTATGAAACGGGTCAGGACATCTATCGGACGATACACTGCATCAGGAACAGGGACATGAAGGCAGGAATAGCCCTCAGGCCCTTTACGCCCCTGTCCCATATTGAGCCGTTTATAGACTATCTGGACATAATTCTGCTCATGGCCTACTCTCCGGGAACAACGGGGCAGAGTCCTTTGCGGGATTTTGAGGGGAGGGTGGCAGTGTTGGCTGAGCTCCTCGGGCAGCGGGGCCAGGAGCATATCGACATTGCAGTCGATGGGGGCGTGTCTGAGGAGAGTATACCGAAACTTGCAAAAAAAGGTGCCAATTTCTTTGTCTTCGGAACCTCGGGTTTGTTCATGCCTGACAGAAACCTCGATGAGCAGATTGACCGTATACATGAGATCATAAAAAGATTATAGGATTCTAATGAGAGGTGCTGCATGGCTTCCTCCTTCAGTGAGGCATACAAAATCATTCTCACCGAGCTCGGTGACAGCCTGGCCAAGGTCGATGAAGAGGAGGTCGAACATCTCGTAGATCGCATTGTCGAGAAGGGGAACATGTTCGTCGTCGGCGCGGGCAGAATGGGGCTCATGCTCCACTCATTTGCCATGCGCCTGGGCCATATGGGGTTTGGGTCCCACATAGTGGGGTCACCGACCTGCCCACCCATCGGTTCACAGGACCTTCTGATCGTTGCGTCGTCATCGGGTGAGACTGCAACGGTCAGAGAGGTGGTTGGAAGGGCCAATCGCGAGAATGCGGAGATTATTGCCATCACTGCTCGTACCGATTCGACCATTGCAGAGCTTGCCTCGAGCGTGGTGTTTGTGGAGGCCCCTTCCACTCTGGAAGCCGGGGGAAATGGCGGTGTGGTGTCGCAGCAGCCGATGAAAACACTGTTCGAGCAGAGCGTCTTAGTCCTCCTCGAGTCGGTGGTCCTGTGTATCATGCACCGCACCGGTCAGGGGGCAGGCGACATGGCAAAGAGGCATGCCAACCTCGAATAGGAGAAGGTGAAGAGGAGATTCATCCACACAACGGGGAGTCAACATGGAGACAATCTACGGAGTCAAGCGAAGAAATCCACTGGGAGTCACGATCATCATCATTGTGCTCATTGTCTTTACCATATGGACCCTGGTGCCGATCATCTGGGCCGTTATTACATCATTTAAGAATCCGGGGGATTCACTGAAGCCGACTTTCATTCCCTATAAACAGTTTAAGCCCACACTGTACGCCTGGGAGGAGGTGTTTATCACACAGGGCGACAGGACCCTGCGGGCTATCAGGAACAGTGTCATCGTTGCTACCTTCTCGAGTGCAGCTGTGCTGATTCTGGGTGCCATGGCAGGATACTCGCTTGCGCGGTACCGTTTCAGGAAGTGGAAGAACAGGGACATAGCACTCTGGATCCTTTCGCAGAGGATGTTCCCTCCCGTTGCGGTGATCATCCCCTACTTCCTCATCATGCAGCGGCTGCACCTGGTGGACAATATCCTTGCCATAATCATTATACACATTGCCGTGAACCTGCCCCTGGCGGTCTGGCTTATGCTCGACTACTTCGCAGAGCTCCCGAATGATATCGAGGAAGCAGCGATGATCGATGGTTGCGGGTACTTCAAGGCTTTTTATAAAATCGCTCTTCCCATAGCCGCACCCGGACTCGTAGCGGTGTATGTGCTGTCATTCATCTTTTCCTGGAACGAGTTCCTGTTCGTGATCACCTTCGGTTATCAGAATGCCATGACCCTCTCCGTTATGATAGCAGGGGCCCTCACGATCGTTGGCATCTATTTCTACCGTATTGCGGCGCTGTCACTACTGTCCATCATACCACCCGTAGTCCTGGCACTGGTGCTCTCGCGTTTCTTGGTGCGGGGTCTTACCATGGGTGCCATTAAGGAGTAGCGGTATGACGATCCATACCGGGAAATGAGACGGTGGCGTGTTCCTTTTGAATGCCCCTTCTCTGATTAAAGGCTTGACAAACCTAAAGGGGGTATTACAATAATTTTTGGTAATAGTTATAGAGGGAGGTGATGCACCAAACGGTAGAGTGCATTGAATAAAAAATTTTTTAAAGGAGGAGAGAAGCATGAAAAAACTAACGTATGTTCTGGCAGCTCTCGTTGCGCTTGCAGCAGTGTTTACGTTTTCCTACGTCATTGCCGGCGGCGGCAAGGAAGAAGCCCCTCCGGCTGTAGAGATGCCGGAAGAAGTCGACCTGACTGTTCCGCTAACAGTCATGGTCACAGACCCACACATCCAGGTCGTTGACACCTGGAAGCCCTTCTGGGAAAGCCAGATGGGCGGAAAGATCAATGTAGTCCTGGTCCCCTATGCCACACTCGAGGAGAAGATGTGGATCGAGTTCAGGACCAAGGCTGGCTCCTTCGATATCGCCTGCATACCTGTTACCTGGAAGGGTGATGTCATGGGAGGGGGCCACGTTGAAAGCCTTGAACCCTTCATAGAACAGTATGGGTATGAGGACTGGGACGATGTCATGCCAGCCATTCAATCCATCGTAAAGTGGGGCGGCGAGATCATGGCATTCCCCTACGACGGCGACAATCACATGACCTATTACCGCAAGGATGCGCTCGAGGTTCCCGAGTATCAGCAGAAGTTCAAGCAGCAGTTCGGCTACATGTACAGCCTTCCCCCCGCAACATGGGAAGAGGTGCGTGACATTGCCGAGTTCTTCAACGACTGGGACTGGGACGGTGATGGTGAGGT
>JAGLSF010000204.1 GCA_023136305.1 Spirochaetota bacterium | reverse complement strand
CCCTTCGAGGTGTTCAATCGCCCCCGTTCTTCCTTCGTTGCTGATTTCATGGGAATGTCAAACAGTATTGAAGGCCGGGTAATCTCCTGTGAGGGCGACCAGGTGCTCTTGGACACAAAGGAGGGTTCGTTTACCGTCCATTTCACACACCCTCTTCCCAGGGATGCGAAGGTGACTTTCGTATTCAGGCCTGAGAAGGGCCTGCCTGTGGCAAAGACAAACAAATCTCATACAAACATGCTCGTGGGGAGGATCACGTCCAGTGAATACCTGGGTGAGTCCACCATACTGAAGGTTACCACAAACGCGGGGGAATACTCGGTCAAACTGCAGGGTGCTCCCGCATTACTGACAAACACTCCAGCGCAGGTCTATATCCATCCTGATGATCTCTGGATTTTGGAAAGAGAAATTATGAGAGATTCTTCAAATCCGATATAGTCGCATCCCACTTGTCCTGCAGATACTGCTTGAACAGATACTCCTCGTGATAATCGTGGGTGATTTCCGATGCAGCCTCAGCCATATCGGTGAAGAGGGTGTGCATGGTGTTGAGAAGCTGCATGGCCTCCTTCACCCCCTTCGTGATGCCGGGAGGAATATGAAACTGCGGGCTGAAAAAGGCCTCCTTCAGCTTGTTCAGCGCGGCGCTGCCCTCATCTCCGACGACTGACTGAAGATTTGTCTTCTTTATCTCGAGAAATGCCTTCACCTCCCTGGTCACATCCAGGGGGGTATAGACATTTATGGCCTGCTTCTTCCCCTTCACACGGAGCTCCCCCCGGTTTTCACAGGAGACGAAGTCCTCTATCTGGGAGCGTACGTTTTCCGTGAGCAGCGTCTCCCCCGGTTTGGCTGATGTTTCCATGCGCGATGCAGTGTTCACCGTGTCACCGAAAATATCATTGTCCTTCCATACAACGGTGCCCGTATCGAGTCCGATCCGTACCTGAAACTTCTCCCTGTCTACCGCATAGCGGTTGTATTCACCGATCTTTCGCTGCACTTCCAGGGCTGCAATAGCAGCTGAGGCGGGATGCTTAAAAACCGCCAGAATGCCGTCGCCGTACTTCTTGACAATCTGCCCTCTGAACCGCTCCAAAAAGGGGATGATGTTCTCTTCAAACCGTTTTATGAGCTTCATGAGATTCGTCACATCCGATTGCGAGGAGCGCTCGGTATACCCCACCATGTCGATAAAGAATACCGTCAGGTTCTGTGTATGCTCACGCCTGAGTTTGTATTCCAGCTTCGGGTGGAGAAAGGCCTCGCCTACTCCGATTCGCACATCCTCACGATGTTTCCTGTCTCTTCCAGCACCCTCGGGAGATATGTAAAGCGCATCCAGGAGTGCCTTTCTTACCTTATTCGCCTGGGGTCCCTGTGAAAGTACGGGGAGCACCTCACGAAGCGCTTTATGAATCTTCTCACCGCCACTCATTAGAAGCTGCATGAGAGGCGTGAGCATGCTGTCCGTGACCCGCTCCTTTATGCGGACAAGCACTTCATGCACGAGGTCTTCATCATCGGTTTCGAGCCAGTCCTGAACAATCTTCTCAGCATAATCATCGCCGAGACTGATGAGGGACATCAGGGCTTCAATCCGGACATCCCGTTCACTGTCTTCGATAAGAGCGTAGAGTTTGCCCGTCATGACCTCGAGGGGAAGGTCAATTCGTTTGTCACCGAGCTGCCGCATGATACGAAGCCCGGCTCTCTTTGTATAGGCGCCTGATCCGCTCACAAGATCGATAACCCATCCTATGGTCACATTGTCCACATACCGCGCCACCACATCGGCGATACAGTTCTTGTGGACCCTGTCTATATCACTTCGCTCCAGTGCACGGATCAGCTTCCCAATGACAGCGGGAGCGTCACGCAGTTCAAGACTCGCGAGGCTTTCAAGCGCGAGGTCACGAAGATCAGGTGTGCATCCAACGCCGGTGAGAAATTCGACCAGGAGTTCCGCAACAGCTGCCGGCGGCAAGTAGCGGGCACCTCGTACATAACACTTTATGAGGTCGCTGTAGCTCCCGGGTTGGGCGAACACATCCCTCGCCTCATCCTTGATCTCACGGACCTCCAGCTGGCACAGCGTTATGGCCGCCGCTTCCTGGAGGTAACCAATTTTCTCATCTGCAGCGAATTTACGGATCTCCTTGACGAGTTTTGTGAGATTTTTAATATGAAGATGCCCGGCAGCCTTGATCAATCGGTTGAGCCGTCTGAGGAGGTTGGCAACCTGCGGGTCGATGCGTCTGAGAAAGTGGTGTGTGCGCAGACGGACCTTTACATCGGTTTCGAGAAAGAGCGGGATGCAGGCCTTGAATCCCTTGATATCATCATGCTCCGCATCGAGAAGCGACTCACGCAGGGCCTCGATGAGCAATGAGGGACTGCGCCGTTCTGCTTCCTTGAAGTACCTCTGCACCTCATCCACAAGATGGGCCGAACAGTACTTCTCGATGATGTGGGCGAAGAGTGTCGGGAGAAAGTCCTCCTTTTTCCGTACCTTTCGCACCGATATGTAGCTTTCCTTCACCTTCCTGAATATCTGATCGAGACGTACAGAGGTACTAGAACGGAATTCGCTTTGTGTGCCCGGAGTCCTGTCCCCATACAGTTCGAGTATCTTCTTGATGAGCTCGCTGATCAGTACCTCAACTTCACCATCCACGAAGGGAAGAAGGAGTAAAAATCTGAATATGGACTTGGGTGAGGCACTGTTTTCGATATGCTCATCGAGGGCCTGCAGATAGGTAAGGTAAACCTGTTTGGCGGCGTCCTTTAAAAGTTTCAGACTGAAACTGGAGTTCGGGTTTTGCTTCCTCAGATAGTAGGCACCGAGATAGGCAGCTTTCGTATCATCCGAGAACTTCAGCGCCTCGGCCTCGAATTTCTTCAGAAATCCGGACACCTTCCTGCCCCTGGACTGAAAGAGGGTCCTGAAAGCTTCGTACTGTACGCCATCCGGGGCATGGAGCAGATAATAATCGAGATAGGAAAAATCTTCCGAGTCGATGAGGCCGCGAACCGCAATCTTGCACATCTCCTCATCTTCACTGTTGTTCGTAAGGACACCCCTGTTCAGCTCGAGTACCTTTTCCTCGAAGGGAACGAGTGCGTTCATGGTACGCAGAATCTCCCGCTTCAACTCCACATCATCGAAATGCGTGAAATAGTTCAGCAGCGGGTCGAGCGCAAGGGGCGCTTGTATGGCAGAAAGCGCGCCGAGCGCTTCGATCTTTAGCTCCCTGCTGCCCTTCTCGATGAGGTGAAGCAGGTGGGGAACCGCTGTATCGTTGGCACTGTGCGCCGATGAGCGGATTGCCTCCATACTGATTTCGGGATCAGGATGAAAGAAGTAGTCGGCCAGCGCCCTGTAAATCTCTTCATCGGGATAGTTCCTCAGGGCCATCAGTATGGTTATGAGATTTTCCTTCGGAAGCGATGTGTTTGTTGTGGTCATGGTATTGTCGCCGGCTCAATGAATCTGTTTGCTCGCATCCTGATAATTACCATATTATATAGAATAGATAAAGAAGGATGTTCTGTAAATGGGAAAAAACGCCGTGGTTCTCATCGGCCTTCTCATACTTGGGGGCATACTTGCGATTGTGGTGTGGCTTCTGGTCTTCCTCCCCTTCAGGGTTGTCCAGCCCATCGATTTTACACCGCTTTCCATGTCTGAGGATGCATCGGAGACACTTCAACAGAGGGTCGAGGAATTTACAAACGGGCCGAGCAACTCCATTGACATGAGCAGGGAAGATTTGGGGTTGCTTATAAAGTGGGGTGTCGAGGATCAGCTTGGCATGGACATCACGGCCCTTACCGTTGAATTCGGCGACGATTACATTACCACAATCATCAATGTGGAAATAGGCAATATCCCGTCAAGCGGATATTTAACCTGGATACTTACCAGGCGGAGTGTTGAGTATACAACCACACTCATCTCTGCAGAGGTCTGGCCGGAGGGAGGTGCAGTGGCCTACGATCTGCTTGATTTTCGAATCGGGAAGTTCAAGATCCCGAACATGATCGTACAGCGGCTGGTCGGGGAGGAAACGAGGGCCATCGAGGGGGTATACATTCAGGAGTTGGAGTTTCACGACGATTATATACGTATCACACGGCGCTGAAGGCCCCATCGAGTATTTCCCGGTGGACTGTCTGTGTCGCCAGTTATACGAGCTCATTGACACTTGTTTTGTCTTTACTTATCAGGCCATATTTGATACATTTTTTTAGTTTTGGTACGGGATGTAGCGCAGCTTGGTTAGCGCACTAGTCTTGGGAACTAGGGGTCGCGAGTTCAAATCTCGCCATCCCGAATGGCGTCTGTAGCTCAGCTGGATAGAGCAAC
>JAGLSF010000203.1 GCA_023136305.1 Spirochaetota bacterium | reverse complement strand
GGTGAAGGAGAAGTCCCGTTCCGGATCGCTTACAAAGAGCGCAAGGTCCTCAAACCCCGACGGTGTGGGGTAGCGTGAGATGTCGACCGTGTCACCGTCTATGGTGGGAACCTTTGTCCTGTCCGTAATCTCGGCTCCCAGTGCGAGGCGGCTGTACCCCCCTGCCTCCGGGTTCTCGAAAGTTTCGGGTGCCGTGAATCCCGCAATCGGTGGAGACATGTCGATGATGCCTGCCCCCGGCCGATCCGGAAGCTTCAGCGTCGGATGATAGCCCAGGGGCATGCTGCCGGTAAATCCCTCTATGCTGTGTTCGATATATATAACCGGTTCATGATCCTTCAGAGAGATGCATTTGGTCACCCGTCCGCCTGCATCGAGATCCATCGCAAGTTCCAGCGAAGCACCCGCTTCATCCTGCTCGAGAGTTTGCAGGTCCCAGGGATCGCACGCCGTCTGTCCGTGAGGGGGATAGGTAATCCCGCGCTTTCTGTCTTCACCTCCCCCGAAGGGAAAGCAGAAGAAGTCACCCCGCAGCACCTGCAGCACACCCGGCTGCTCCTCATCCACGCCTTCCGACCACCACGGTGCCGTGAAGAAGGGATCGATCTCTCCCTTGCCCGTGTCGAAGCGGGCGGTCAAATGCCCCCCCTGCACGGTCACTGCGGCCTTCACTTTTGTGCTCTCCACGCTGTAACTCGGCTGTCCTGAGACGACTTTCACGATGCCCATGTTTCCTCCTTCTCGATCCTCGAGTCTTTCCGATAATTGTATCACAGGATCATGCAGAAAAAAAGAGACATCTCAGTGTCTCTTACCAGAGGAACTGTACATGGACAAACCTGCTATTGAAGGCGGTACACCAGTCAGCAAAGAGTATCTCCCCTTCTCCCCCCCGGATATAGGAGAGGAAGAGATCAAGGCAGTCACGGAGGTACTTCGATCAGGCTGGATAACCACGGGGCCCCGCTGCCGGGAGTTCGAACAGGCGCTGTGTGCGTATACCGGTGCATCCCACGCCGTCCTGCTCTCGTCTGCCACAGCAGGACTCTTCCTGTGCCTCAAGCTGTACGACATCGGCGAGGGGGATGAGGTCATCACTACCCCCTACACCTTCGCTGCCACGGCAAATGTCATCATCCACACAGGCGCACGGCCCGTGTTCGCAGACATCAATGAGGACACCTTCAACATCTCACCCTCGCAGATAGAGAAGAGGATCACACCGCGCACCAAAGCAGTGATCCCCGTTCACTACGGGGGACACCCCGCATCAATGGTTGAGATTCATGAGATCGCCGAGGAATATGACCTGATCGTCATCGAGGATGCTGCCCATGCAATCGGCGCGTCTCTTAGGGGAAATAAAATTGGGAACGGCTTTAACCCCGCAGTGTTCTCCTTTCACGCGGTGAAAAACCTCACCACCGCAGAGGGCGGCGCCGTGCTCACAAATGACGAGCATCTTGCCCGCCAGCTCCGGCTCTACGCTCTGCACGGCCAGACAAAGGATGCCTTTGCCAAGCAGCAGGCTGGAGACTGGCAGTACGACATCTCGGTTCCCGGGTACAAGTTCAACATGACCGACCTGCAGGCAGCCATCGGCCTGGAGCAGCTGAAGAAGCTGGAGAGAAACAACAAGAGGCGGGAGTCCATCGCAAAACGCTACACGTCACATCTCGTTCAGTACGATTTTGCCACAACGCCTGCTGTTCATGAACACATTGTCCATGCCTGGCACCTCTACCCGCTACGTGTCGATTTCTCGAAACTCACCATCGGCCGCGATCGCTTCATCGAGGCACTTGCGGCTGAGGGCATCTCATCAAACGTGCACTTTATTCCTGTGCACGCCACGACCCACTACCGCATGACCTACGGCTACGAGCCCTTCGATTTTCCCGTTGCCTACAACAGCTTTCTCCGTGAAGTGTCACTTCCCATCTACCCCGGACTCAGCGACCGTGATATCGACCACGTGCTCGGAGCCCTGACAAACCTCTTTGATTATTACAAGAAGTAGGTATCATCCCCCTGGAAAATTACCTTTATTCCAATAAGCCCCTCCATTATATTCTTGCAAGAAGCAATTCATTACAGGACACAGGATGCATCCCGTACTCATAACAATCGGTCCCGTTGAGATCCGTTACTACGGGCTCATGTACGTCATCGGCATCATCGTGGGGATTATCCTTATGCGCCGTGAAGTTGAGCGCACAGGGATCAACCTCACCAAGGATGATATCATCAGCTATGCCTTCTGGGTCGTCATCGGCGGGCTCCTGGGCGGCAGGCTCTACTACGTGATCTTCCAGTGGAGGCAGTATTACGCCGGCAACCCGCTGGAGATATTCGCAATCTGGCACGGCGGCCTGGCCATACATGGTGGTATCATCGGGGGCGTGCTCTTTGCCTGGGTATACGCACGGGCAAAGAAGGCGCAATTCTGGACCCTGCTTGACATTACCGCCCCAGTGCTCGCACTCGGGCAGGCCTTCGGACGCCTCGGCAATTTCATGAACGGTGACGCACACGGACTTCCCACAAACCTCCCCTGGGGAATCGTGTTCCCGCCTGGAAGCGTTGCAGGAGACGAGTTTCCCGGCCAGTCCCTGCACCCTGTCATGCTCTACGAGCTTGCCCTGAACCTGATCTCCTTTTTCATACTGTGGCGTCTGCGAAAAACCGACCACAAACCGGGTTTCATCTTTGCCATGTACATCCTGAACTACGGCATACTCCGCTTCTTCGTGAGCTTCCTCAGGGCCGACAGCCTCATGCTCGGCAACATACGAGGTGCCCTGGTAATAAGCGCGCTCTTCATGGCTGGAGCAACAGCCTTCATCCTCGTTTTAAGGCTCTGGAAGCAGGAATTTTCTAAGTAAGGTAGATATTTGATATTACCCTTTTACGAAAACAGTTGTAATTTATTCGACAGAAGAATAAAATAGAATAAAAATGAATGAAGGTGATAGAAATGGCTAAAACAATAACTCTCCGACTAGCTGATGACCTTTACACTCAGATAAAGAATGCTGCAGAGTCAGAGCATCGCAGTATCGCGAATTTTATAGAGAACGCAACTCAAACGTACATCATGGAGGAAATATTTGTATCTGATGAGGAGATGGAAGACATCCTCAGAAATAAGGACTTCATTAGAAACTTAAAGTCCTCCCTCGATGACATTGAAAAAGGAAACTACACTATTGTTGAGTGAGTTTAGAATTGCCGAAACCGATACATTTAAAAAAACGATCCGAAAAAAAGAATATAAGAATATCTACAAGAAAATCCGAGTATACGTGTACCCCCAGCTGCAAAAAAACCCCTATTTTGGACGCAATATTCGAAAACTGAAGGGAGATTTAAAAAACCTATATCGTTTCCGTGTAGGTGATTATAGACTTTTTTATCTAATCGATGAGGATAAAAAAATACTCTATATAGCAGATTTACATCATAGGAAAGATGCATATAGATGAAAATTGTAGCTGACCTACATACGCACACCCTGGCAAGCGGACACGGCATCGACACAATCCGTACGCTGGTCGACTTCGCCGTTCGAAAGGGCCTCAAGGGTATTGCAATCACCGACCACGGTCCGGGAATCGCAGGCGGGCCCGATCCCATCTATTTCATGTCCCTCGAGCGTATGACACAGGGAATCGACCTCCCGATCCGTATATTCTACGGCGTGGAGGACGACATCAAGAACCGCAGGGGCAATCTCACCCTCCCGGAGTACATTCTCAGGGACATGGAGATCGTGCTTACCGGGCTGCATCCCTTCACCTGGATCGCCAATCAAACTCCCAATGCGAGAATCGATGCGGTCATCAACGCCATGGGTAAGGGATTCGTACAGGCCTTCACGCATCCTGTTGGAACCTATTACGAGATTGACTTGGATCCGGTGATCGACGCTGCTGCGGCTCACAAAGTCGCCATAGAGCTCAACGCCACGAAGCTCAGCAACAGGGAACTGGTCATCAGCTGTCTGGAGAAGTGTGCGAAAAAGGGGGCTGCGATCGTGGTAAACAGCGATGCCCATCTCGGTGAGGAGGTGGGGGCCTTTGACGAGGCCCTGATGCTCCTGAATGAGATCGGGTTTCCCGAAAAACTTGTTGTCAATCAAAGCAGGGAAGCCATTACCGCGTTTTTAAGCGTCACCTGGTAGGCGGTACTAATAAATGACCGGCCTATCAATACGTGTAATCTCAACATCACGTTTTATTGATAGATGATATGAAAACAGTCATATTCGGCGACCGGCCCTTCGAGACAGAGCTCATCATATTCGATAAGGACGGCACACTCACCGATTTCAGGAAGACCTGGCTTCCCATTCTCGAGAAACGCCTCGATATCCTGACAGACAAGCTCCACCTCGA
>JAGLSF010000202.1 GCA_023136305.1 Spirochaetota bacterium | reverse complement strand
GACTCATACTCCATGGTGGCCTTGTCGGTTTCGACTTCGCAGAGTATATCCCCCTCCTGGACCTTGTCGCCCTCTTTTTTCGTCCAGTTTACAATGGTCCCTGTCTCCATGGTCGGGGACAGGGCAAGCATGAGAACTTTCTCAGCCATCACATCACTCCATGTACATCACGTTTTTAACCGCAGCAATAATCTTTTCCACCGAAGGCTGGGCCGCGAGCTCGAGCTTGTGGTTGTAGGGCATGGGAACATCCTCGCCCGACACCAGCTCCACCGGTGCATCGAGCCAGTCAAAGCAGTTCTTCGACACAAGCCAGGCCACATGGGACCCCACGCTCGCAAAGGGCCAGGCCTCGTCAACGATCACGCAGCAGTTGGTTTTCTGCACCGACCGGTACACTGCCTGCTCGTCGAGCGGCCTGATGGAACGGAGATCGATTACTTCGGCGTCGACACCCATGTTCTCCAGATGCTTTGCAGCTGCTTCCACGGTGCGCATGGGCTTGGAATAGCTGACTATGGTCACGTCTTTTCCCTGACGCCGTACCGCAGCCTCGCCAAAGGGAATGAGATACTCCTCTGAGGGGATTTCTCCCTTCAAGGCATACATGAGTTCAGATTCCAGATAGATCACCGGGTTGTCGTCCCGGATCGCCGTTTTTAGCATTCCCTTGGCATCGTAGGCAGTGGAGGGGGCCATCATCTTCAGCCCCGGCATATGGGCATACATGGCCTGCAGCGCCTGCGAGTGCTGAGAGGAGAGATACTCGGCAGGACCGTTGGGGCCGCGGAATACGGCGGGGCATGAGAACTGGCCCCCTGACATGTAGCGCATCTTTGCCGCGTTGCTGAACACCTGATCCATGGCCTGTATGGAGAAGTTGAGCGTCATCCATTCAATAATGGGCCGCAGGCCGACGAGTGCTGCTCCGATACCTATGCCCGTGAACCCCTCCTCCGAGATGGGCGTGTCAATCACCCGCTTCGGTCCATACTTGTCGAGCAGCCCCTGGCTCACCTTGTACGCACCGTTGTACTGAGCAACCTCTTCCCCGAGAAGAATGACGTTCTCATCCCGGTCCATCTCCTCGTCCATCGCCTGACGCAGTGCTTCCCGTACCGTAACAATCGCCATGAAGCCCCCCTAGACCAGTACGTCCTCATACAATGTTTCGAGCTCCGGCTCCGGGCTCTCCTCCGCAAACTTTACCGCTTCGTCGCATATGCTACGCAGCTCCTTGTCGAGTTTCTTGTATCCTTCCTCGGTGAGCATCTTCCGCTCGATCATCAGTGCTTTCAGAATGAGGATCGGGTCCTGCTCCTTGTAGGACTCGAGCTCCTCCTTGGAGCGGTACTTTGCCGGGTCACTCATGGAGTGTCCCTTGTAGCGGTATGTTCGTACCTCGATGAAGCTCGGTATCTTCTCTCTGCGCGTCTTCTCCACGGTTTTCGACAATTCACCGTACACCTCGAGCACATCCATGCCGTTCACCTGCTTGCCCTCTATACCGTATGAGGCACCCATGACCGAGAAGTCGTCCACCGCTGACACACGCTTGAACTCAGTGCCCATACCGTACTGATTGTTCTCGCAGATGTACACCACCGGGAGGTTCCAGATCTTTGCCATGTTCAGCGATTCGTGAAAGGAGCCCTGATGAATCGCACCGTCTCCGAAATAGCAGAGCACCACGCCGTCCTCGTCCTTTGTGACGATCTTGAGACCCACTCCTGTGGCAATGGGGATATGCGCTCCCACAATGCCGTTTCCCCCGAGGAAGTGCTTCTCCGCATCGAAAAAGTGCATCGATCCGCCCTTGCCCCTGGAACAGCCTGTCGACTTGCCGTAGAGCTCTGCCATAAGCACCCTGGGGTCCATTCCGCAGGCAAGTGCGTGCCCGTGGTCACGGTAGGCGGTCAGTACATAGTCCTTTTTTAAATCAAGTGCAGCGATCGAGCCCACGGCACTCGCCTCCTGCCCGATGTAGAGGTGGCAGAACCCGCCGATCTTACGGAGCCCGTACATCTTCGAGCTCTTCTCCTCGAAACGCCTGATGAGGAGCATCTCACGCAGGAATTTGTTGAGCAGTTTCGCACCTTTGCTCTTGCCGGAATCTTCGGCCATCGCTCTCCTCCGCTCTATCTCAGAACTCTACCGTCTCTTTCTGGTTCTTCATGGGCAGGTAGTAGGTAGCCCGCTCGATAATGGTTTCGAGCACAACGAGCTCCCAGTCACTCTCGTGTATCTTCCAGAAGACCCGGAGCCGGTCTCCCACCGCCTCGAGCACCTCGGTGCGGATGGAAGGGTTCTCCACGATGTTTATCTTTCCATTCACGGTGATGATCCTATCGAGTGCCCTAGTCTGAATCATCCACTGCACGTACGGATTGGCACGAAGCTGCTCCAGTTTGACGGAATCCTGCGCCGTGATATTGTACAGTGCGCCGGAACGCCCCCTTATGACGGCTGGCGTCAGCCACCGCATGTGGGGCCGCCCCTCATGGTCAACCGTGGCAAGGAGGCCGGTTTTTGCATCATCGAGCATTTTACCTATCTCAGCCATCATGTCCCGTTTTGTCATCCCCTACCCCCTGCATGGGATTCAGCAACGTTTTACAGATCAGTATTTTATACTTCAGTTTTATTTCAGTACATGACGCGTATGTGTACGAAAATAACAGTTGCATGTTGAAAAATTAACATTCGCTTTATCATGGTACGCGAATCACCGCATGCAGTCAAGTATGCAGATTTCTACCCCTCACTATGTTTATATAAGCCCTTTCAGGGGGAGGAGCAACATGAATATATGGGCTGCCCCTGTCTCCTCTAGTGCGCCACACCAAATTGTATTTGACTGAACCTCCCGGCATAATTATTATTCCCTTACTCTATTTCCAGCTATTTTTGTCATTCTGTTTAATCACTAATAGCCGTCGCGGTGCGACAGGGGTGTTAAATGTCATACGACCACACGCTGTATCTGCCTAAAACGTCCTTTCCCATGCGTGCAGGCCTCTCAAAGAAGGAACCCGAGATGCTCAAGGAGTGGGACAAGTCGGGAATCTACGACAGGGTCATCGAAAAACACAGGGACGGCAAAATTTTCATCCTGCACGACGGACCTCCCTATGCAAACGGCAAGATACACATCGGTACAGCCTACAACAAGGTGATGAAGGACTTCATCGTGAAGTACAAGTCGATGATGGGCTACTGTACCCCCTACATTCCGGGATGGGACACCCACGGCCTCCCCATTGAAACCGAAGTCATCAAGGCCTATCATCTGAGCCGCGATGAATTGAGCCCCATCGAGTTCCGCAGGAAGTGCAAGGAGTTCACCTCGAAGTACATAAAGACCATGACCGAACAGTTCAAACGCCTCGGTGTGTGGGGCGACTGGGACAACCCCTACATCACCTTCCACACGCACTACGAGGCAAAGCAGATCGAGATATTCGGTGAGATGGCAAAGAAGGGCCACATCTACAAGGGGCTCAAACCTGTGTACTGGTGCGCGAGCTGCGTGACTGCCCTTGCGGACGCCGAGGTGGAGTACGGCGACCATACCTCACCCTCGATCTACGTGAATTTCAAGGTCAAGAAGGGTACGGCGCCCGTCACAGAATTGGAAGGAGCCGATGTGGTGATCTGGACCACAACGCCCTGGACACTCCCGGGCAACACCGCGGTTGCACTCCATCCCGACTTCGAGTACACCCTGTTCGAAAGCGGGGGAAATAAATACCTGGTGGCAACCGAGCTTCTGGACGAGTTCATCAGGAACACGGGAATCATGCCGGAAAGGCATATAAAGATCTACCGGGGACAGGAGCTCGAGGGTACGGTGCTCCGCCACCCCTTTATAGACCGCGACTCACCCGTTGTGTTTGCCGACTACGTGACCCTGGATACCGGTACGGGTGCAGTGCACACCGCGCCTGGGCACGGCATCGAAGACTACGAGACGGGCGTGAAGTACAGCCTCGACATCGTCTCCCCGGTTGACAATTTCGGCAAGTTCACCGAAGAGGTGCCGAAGTTTGAGGGAATATTCGTATCCGACGCGAATCAATCCATCATCGACTATTTGAAGGAACTGGGCGTGCTCCTCGGTGTGGGAGAACTCACACACAGCTACCCCCACTGCTGGCGCTGCAAGAACCCGATCATCTTCCGCGCAACCGAGCAGTGGTTCACATCCATAGACGGATTCAGGAAAGAGGCAATCTCCGCTATAGACCAGGTGGAGTGGGTCCCGGATGCGAGCATCAACCGTATCAAATCCATGGTGGAGAACCGCTCCGACTGGTGTATCTCCCGTCAGCGCACCTGGGGTGTTCCCCTGCCCATCTTCTACTGCAGCTCCTGCGAGAAGGAAGTCATCAATGAGGTAACGTTAAATGCGGTTGAGGAGCTCTTCGGCCG
>JAGLSF010000201.1 GCA_023136305.1 Spirochaetota bacterium | reverse complement strand
CCGGCGCAGAGCAGGGGAGCTGCTTCGATATCACTGTACCCAGGGGGAAGGATAAAGCTGTACCGTGCATCTGCGATGGTATACTCTGCGTATCCGCCGTTCAGGGTGTAGCCCGTGAAAAGGGCATTGTCACAGAGATTCTCCATCCCTGCTATGCAGTAGGTACAGACACCGCAGGTGGAGCCGAGCCACGGTACGCCCACACGGTCACCCACCTGAATTTTCGTCACCTCATCTCCTGTTCTTATTACCCTGCCGACAATCTCATGACCGGGTATGAGCGGCAGAGCGGGTCGGGCGAGCTCACCATCAACGACATGAAGGTCAGTGCGGCACACACCGCAGGCATGTATCCTGATCAGAACCTGTCCGGGCCCGGGAACGGGCTCAGAGGCCTCCATAAGTTCGAGTGGACTGCCCGGGCTGCTCAGTACCATTGCCTTCATGGTTCCTCCTGATTTCCCGTACCATCGGACGCAGCATGATCTTCGGCCTCTCTTCTCCTGATATACTTCGCGAATACGTCTCTGCCCTCGTCTTTCCAGAAGTCACGCCAGTACTGCCAGTGCTGATGCTCACCGGTCTGCATCCAGTCATGGCCCTTTGGCTCCCCATTTTTCCACCTGTCTCGGGGTTGACGCCACTCCCTGTTGCTGTGCCGGTGCCCTATGGTTCCGAAAACCAGCTTCACCAGGATAACGATGCCGAATGCCTGCCAGTAGGTGATTTCCGGAAGACCGAATATGAGTGGCATGAGCCAGTTCCACAGCAGCATTACCAGGATCCCGAACACCAGTGCAAAGACTGCCGCAGCTCCGATGCCGAACACCACCTTGCCGGCAATATGTACACCCTTGAAAAATGGAGCGCTGCCCTTGAACATCAAGTGTTTGTGATTTGATTCCGTCATGATCTTACTCCTTCATTTCGGTGAGATAGGGTGCGAGTGCGATTCGTATCTTCTGAACTGCCCTGTGCTTCTGCGAGAGCAGGGTGCCGACCGGTATACCCCACAGATCGGACAACTCCCGATATGGCCTGCCCTCGATTTCAGTTGCTATGAACACCCGTCTCTGCTCAAAGCTCAGCTCATCAAGCGCATCATGTATCTGTGCACGAATCTCCTTTCTCTCTAGTTCGCTCTGCGCACCATACCGTATGTCTGAAAGGGTATCTTTCAGGGTCAATGTACCACGCTCATCAATGGTGTCTTCGAGAGAGAGATACCAGCGTCTGCGGCGAAACCCGTCCACGATACGGTTGTACAGTGACCGGTATATGTACGCTGACAGGTTGTCAATAGGTGCCGTGATATCTGCAGCATTAAAGATATTGACCATGACATCCTGTACGATGTCCTCACTGTCCCGGTCGGCCGTATCCTGCACCCAGCGCCGCACATAGTTCTTCAGCCGGTTCTTTTCTGCTCTGAAAAACTCGGCAATTCTTCCCTTTTCAGATTCCGCACTCACGATATCTATGACGGCTTTCAGGCTTTACTATTGCAGGTAAAATGTTGCACACTGATGCAGTCTTCGGATCAGCCCATCCCCTTAAGCTTTTCAGGTGTGGTCTCACCAATCATCATCTTGATGATGTTCTTATACCCTATTTTGCGGTTGTCCCTGAAGAACCTGGAAAAGTTGTCATAGGCTTCGGGGTGCTCCTCCTTCAGCTTGCGCAGAGCCATGTCGACGGCTTTCAGTTCTTCCAGCGTTGCAATTGCAGGCATGTGCTCCCCTCCTTGTATCCCTTTTTCTGGTCTCTCCTGATATAAACACAAGGTGCGGCAACTCTGTTTCGCATCTGTGGGTCGTCCCTTAAGTTTCATTTCGCAGGGATATCTGTATCCTATATCTCAATAGGCGAGAACGCAATAAGTATCATCCCTCTTGGTACCTTGCACAGACATGGGTTCATCCCGGTTTTCATTGACTTGCACCGGTATAGATCGTATCCTGTGTTCATCCTATCGAGGGGGAGGAGAAAGATGGGGAAGCACTGTCACCGCCCAGCCGTGCTGTTTTTTCTTCCGTTCCTGATTATACCTTTCATCGTATCAGCTGCATATGCCGCAGATTCTGAAAATCGCACACTGAAGGCATTCGACGGTGTCAAGGTTTCAGGACCGATCAAACTCTATTTGAGCGAGGGAAGCAGTGAAGCGGTAAAGGTCACTGTGGAGGGAATCGACCTGGAAAAGATTGTCACCGAGGTGGCGGGCAACAAGCTAGA
The DNA here is from genome assembly GCA_023136305.1 of Spirochaetota bacterium. Lineage (GTDB taxonomy): Bacteria > Spirochaetota > B62-G9 > B62-G9 > DRHN01 > JAGLSF01. Next base: position 2,231 of record JAGLSF010000201.1, on the reverse strand, counting down.
GGTAAAATCGAGATCGGCCAGGCTCACGGGCAGTGACGTAGACGTTCGGGTATACGTGACGTATACGAAACTTCGAGAATTGCGCTGTGCTTCCGGGGCCGAACTCAGCAGTGAAACACTCATCAGAGGCGACAAGCTCGAGGTGGATGTGGCCAGCAGCGGCTATGTCGATATAACGGTCGATGTCACCATACTCTCATGCAACGTGGTGAGCGCTGGAGAGCTGACCATCTCCGGCAAAGCCCGGAATCAGGAGAGTGTGGTCAATACGGGTGGAAAACTGTACGCCTTTGAACTTATCTGCGACAACGCCTATGTCAAGATAGGATCTGGAGGAACCGCTGAAATACACGCCACTGAGCTCATCGAAGGATCGGTCAGATCGGCAGGGAGCCTTGAGTTCAAGGGAGCCCCGAAGAGGCAGAGGGTTGAAAAATCAAGTGGTGGGAAAATAAAAGAGATCATGTAAGGCCCTGATGATATACCTCCTCGCCTGCATACTCTGCTCACTCGGATGGACAGTTTCATACAGACTATCGCTTCGGAGCGGATGCGAACCTGTCGGTACGATGACGGGAATCGGCACAGCCTCCTTTTTCGTTGCACTCATCATCTCCATTGCAGAAGGAAGTGTACATTTCAATGCGGCAGCTGCCCTTCTCGGTACATGCGGGGGTTTCTGCATGTACTTCGCCGTATTCTCCTACTTCCATCTCCTGAAGGGTGGAGCTCGTCTCGGTATTTCCTGGACCATCGTCACCCTATCCATGACGATTCCCACCGCAGGTTCCATACTCCTGTGGCATGAGCTTCCAGGCTCCCTGCAGTGGCTCAGCCTTCTGTTCACGGTTATAAGCATTGTCACTCTGGGGAAATTCAAGGAGAAGGGCTCGAGCACAGGGAAGAGGGATATCCTCTACCTTTCTGCTGCCTTTATCCTCAGCGGAGCTGGTGCACTGATTGCAAAAACGCTCGTTTCGCTGAACCTGGAACAGCACCGGAACACCTATTTCATCTTCCTCTTCGCTACGATGCTCCTGATTGCAGTCTGCGTGGACATTATCAGCCTCCACCTTCCATCCAAACGGGAACTTCTCACAGGCGGCGCCATGGGTCTTGCGGGAATAGGAAATTACTGGTTTATCATACGCGCTCTCAGAGATGTGCCTGGCATTGTGGCCTTTCCCTTCAGAACCTGCGGAAGCATACTTCTCACCCTCATCGTAACGAGAATTGCGTGGCGGGAACGGCTGGGACCCATGGAGATAGCGGGTGTTGTACTTGCCATGGTGGCCATTGTGCTCATGAGCCTCTGAAACAAATCTCTAGGAATCTGTCATAAATAGGGCTTTGGGGTGTATTTTTTCCCTGCCCATACCGAAAATATAGGTGCATGGAGAACATGTACGAACGGGTGCCTATGATCGAACAGCTCTACCGTCCTCTCGTCACAAAAGAACAGCTGCGTACCATCATGAAATGTATCCATGACGGCCAGGCAGGGCTCTGCAAAGAAATCATTAAAACGGTCCTCCCTGATACTGCTGAAGCAAATAATGAATACCGCATCGAGGGGTTGGATGAACAGAGGAAGCTCACCTCCCAGTTCAAGCAGGCGCAGAAACTCGAAGCACTTGGCCACCTTGCAGGCGGTATTGTGCACGATTTCAACAACCTGCTCCAGGTGATAACCGGATTTACAGAGCTGGAACTGCTGTCTCTCTCACCCGACAGCGAGCTGTACAACAGCCTGATGCAGATAAAGATAGCCTGCGACAGGGGAAAGGACTTTACCAATCAGCTGCGCCTCTTTACACGCCAGGCATCCAGTGAGTCAATGCCGCTCAACCTGAATACACTCATCGAAGAAACGGACAATCTCCTGAAAGGAACGCTTCCTCCGGATATAGATTTGAGGACGAAGCTGTACCCGGGCCTGAGCATCATCGAGGCTGATAATTCCCAGATAAGCCGTATGATCATGAACCTCTGTGTGAATGCCCGGGATGCCATTGAGGATACACTGAACAGCGAAACATTAGACGGGTTTCAGAAAGACGGTGTCATCCTCGTCGAGACGGACAACGTGCTCCTGGACAGAACAGGAGCACTGCATCACTTCAACGCACAGCCGGGAAAGTATGTTCGACTCAGCATAACGGACAACGGTACAGGCATGCCCCCCGATGTTCTGGAGCGGCTCTTCGAGCCCTTCTTCACCACCAAGGGCG
>JAGLSF010000200.1 GCA_023136305.1 Spirochaetota bacterium | reverse complement strand
ATACCAAGGGCATTCCCGTTGGTCACGCTTCACGCAAAAGTTTCAGAGGAATAGCATATATCGGAGGAAGTGAATGGAAACCCAAAACCTCAAAGATCTGTTTAGGAAGCTTCAGAATGGAGATGCTCCACCACAAGGAGAGCTAGATGGTATACACTACGAGATAAAGGTAATCCAGAGTGGGAAAATCGATCATAATTTGGTAAAATAACTCGAGAAATTAATACGAGAAAAGATGATCATCGTGGAATAATGAAAACCTTCTTCAACCTCTCAGACGAGATCCCTCCGGAAAGTAGAGAGGAGCAGACGCACTACTTCCAGGATATATTCGGCAACTCTCACCCCCTTATCGTAGAAATAGGATCGGGCAACGGCCATTTCCTCGTGGAGAATGCCCTGCAGAACCCGGACCACAACTTCATTGGCACGGAAATACTGGGTGGCCGTGCTCGAAAGTTCAACCACAAGGTGGAAAAACGGGGTATGAACAACATCATCATCTTCAAGGGTGATGCGCGGCAGTTTGTGTGGGAGTATCTCTACGAGGAGACAGTCTCAGAGTTCATCATCATGTTCCCCGATCCATGGCCAAAGAAGCGCCACCATAAACACAGGCTGCTTCGGCATACCCTGTTACAGATGCTCCATCTGCGCCTCATCACGAAGGGTAGGGTTTCGATTACAATAGATCATACCCGCTACAGAGACTGGATCATTGAGGAGTTTAGAAAAACAGAGAGATTTCACAACGTGAGCAGCGCGAATCTTGTGAACTATACAGGGTACCCCGATCACTTCCCAAAGAGTCTGTTTGAGGTACGATTCCGCAGGGAGAACAGAAGCCTCTTCTTTATACAGTACGAGAAGGGGTGAGAAATTACCCTCACGGGTCTTTCATGCGGTTGATCTTGTCTCTGAGTTTCGCGGCTTTTTCAAACTCCTCGTGTTCAACTGCCTGGCGCAACTCTTCGACAAGGCGCTGTTTCTTCGAGGGTGTGTGGTGCTTTATAATTTCATCGGCCCAGGTCCTGAGAAAGGCGACTTCCGCCCGGGATGCGTCGTCCTCCTCCTTACTCCTTTCATACACCCGCTCGAGCAGATCTATACCATGATTGATCTCATCCACGGCCTGCGTCACATTCTTTATCTTGAGTGCACCGAGCACCCGGGCCCTCGTGTTCATCATCATCACATAGGGCCGATATTGTTCGAACTCCTGTATAAGCTTGTCTTCCGCGGCAAACTTCTTAACAAAATCGAAGAGTCTCAGGTTTCTGGCTGTATCCCTCTCTGCATGGCTGTAATCGCCGAGCTGAAAGAAGCAGAGGTACCGGTAATAGTACTGTATACCTTCCTGCTGAAGTGCATAGCAATCATCTTTGTCGAGGGTAAAATCCACCGTGGACCCATACTTGTGCTTCATCCTTCCCACGATGTATTCAAAGTAGTCAAGGAGGGATTCCTTACCGTGCGGATGTTTTCCGTCAGGACGGCCCTCTTCATCCATCTGAAGAATGCCAAGATCGAGGCGCATCTGAATTTTCATATATGCATCGGCGCCCCTGATCTTTCGGACCATCATCTCCTCACGGATGTCATAATCCCACGATTTGAGGATGTGGGAGATATCATCACCCCGTTTTCGCCTTCGAAACATGTCTCAACTGTTCCTCAATCTACAGGTTACTATAATACACTTCCCTTCAAATACAAGAATAAATTGGCAGTGAGGTTCAGGAATTGAGGCCTTCTATCTCCATAAGCTTATCAAGCTTAACGATTTTGAATATCTGCATGATTGTATCGTTGGCGCCAACGATACGAATCTTTTCACCTTTTTTATTGAGTTCCTTGTACAGGAGAACGATCTTTCCAATTCCCGAGCTTGTGATAGATTTCAGTTCAGCGAGATCAATGACAACCTCTTTCGGGTTCTTTTCGACGATTCCGTTAAACACCTGTAAAAGCTCATCACTCTGCTCCGTGTATATATCTCCCGTGAGTTTGACAGTAGTTTTTTCGTCCCCTTCCGCAACCGAGATTTTCATGCGGCGCCTCCTCTCCTGTCATAGTTACAAGCATAATAGATAGTATGGTATATATCAATACTAAATTGTGGCGAATACTGTTATACTCAGTGTGAAACAACCCGCAGAGGATAGGCAATGGAAGCGATACTCATAAGTGATCTTATACTCTATCTCCATATAGGCACCACCGACGAGGAGCAGAGCAGGAGCCAGAAGGTGCTCATCAGCATAGAGATTGAGCCCGCAACGATCAGGGAGATCGGCGACGCTCTTGAAAATACCATCGATTATTCGGCAGTGCGGCGGGGATTAAGATCACTGCTCAGGGGAGAGCGTTTCAACCTCATTGAAACGGTCGCAGATCGTGCTGCACGCTACGCGCTGGAGAATTTCAGAGCAAAACAGGTGACCGTAACAGTCAAAAAGTTTCCCTACAGAGACACGGCCCATGTGGGCTATCGACTGAGCCTGGGAAAGTCGGACTAGCACAGTGTTTTGCTGAGAAGGTTGGAGGGAGTTCTGTTATGAAGTTGACTGCACTGGGAACGAGTGGAGGTTTTGCCGGTAAAAACGACGGCTGCTCTTCCTATCTGCTCACCGCAGGTGCAAAAAATTATCTCATCGATCTTGGACCGGGGTCCCTTTCGGAACTGCAGAACCATATCGGATACCGGGAGCTGGATGCTGTTTTCATATCACACCTTCACGCTGATCATGTGTCCGACATCTACACATTCAGGTTCGCCTTATTCGCAGCCCAGAAAGAGGGTTCCATGCCCCCCTCTCTTCCCCTCTACATGCCCGGTCAGCCCGAAGAGACATTCACGTTCATCCGATCCAACATTGAGGAGCAGTTTAATATCACAGTGCTCACGCCCGATTCGAGACTCGAACTGGACGGTATGGTAGTTCAATTCCTGTGCACCCAACATAGCCTGCCTGCCCATGCGATGAGATTTGAGCACCGAGGGAAGGTATTCGTCTACACTGCAGACACTTCCCTGTTTGACGGTCTCGTGTCCTTCTGTGCCAATGCCGACCTGCTGCTTGCCGAAGCGACCCTGCAGGACAAAGACAGAGACCTCGAATCCATGGGCCACATGACTGCAGCCACCGCTGGGAAACTTGCCCGCAGGGCCAATGCAGAGAGGCTCCTGCTCACACATTTCTGGCCTGAATACGACAGGAGTATAAGCCTGAGTGAAGCCCGCGAGTTTTTTCCGGGCCAGATTGACCTTGCAGAACGGGGACTTGTATTTCATATCTGAGCACAGCCTGTCAAAGACCCCCATGCGAACATGCTACAACCCGAACCGCATCCAAAAAGGGAAAGCCCCCCCTGCTCATCTGACCTGAGTGTGCATCCTGATATTGACCCTTTCCCATGAAAGAGACTATCTTTTACCTGATCTGACCATACAGGTGAGAGGGAGGAAAAATAGATGGACGAAAGCATCATGATGGTTCACGAGAAGATACAGAAGGAGAGTGAGATTCTCACAAAACTCCGTGAAGAGATAGCAAAGGTGATCATTGGACAGGAGGAGATGATCGACAAGCTTCTCATCGGCCTGCTCGCCGGAGGGCACGTGCTCATCGAAGGTGTACCGGGACTCGCCAAGACCCTGACAGTCAGCACGCTCGCCCGGGTTTTGGACACCCACTTTCAGCGAATACAGTTCACACCGGACATGCTCCCCGCAGACCTCATAGGTACCATGGTGTACAATCAGAAGAGCAACGACTTTCAAGTTCGAAAAGGACCCATATTCGCCTCAATCATTCTTGCCGATGAGATCAACCGTGCCCCGGCCAAGACGCAGAGTGCGCTCCTGCAGGCCATGCAGGAACGGCAGGTCACCATCAGCACCGAAACCTTTGTACTCGACAGTACCTTCATGGTTATAGCCACACAGAACCCGATCGAACAACACGGCACCTACCCTCTGCCTGAAGCGCAGGTTGACCGTTTCATGATGAAGCTCAAGCTTCCCTATCCAACGAAGGAGGAGGAGTTGCAGATCCTGAAGGTGCACGGTTCCGGAGAGGAGCCAAAAACCTCGGTCGTTGCGAAGCACCGGGATGTCGAAAAGCTGACAGAGGTCATCCACATGATTTACATGGATGAAAAGATTGACCACTATATTGTGGACCTCACCTCCGCCACACGCTACCCTGAGGAGTATGAGCTTCTCGACATCAAGGACCTTATCTCCTTCGGCGCCAGCCCTCGAGCGTCCCTCTACCTTAAGATAGGGGCAAAGGCAAATGCATTCCTGAACGGAAGGGGTTATGTCATTCCGGATGATGTTCGAGACGTGGGGTTTGATATTCTCCGGCACCGGCTCATCCTCACCTATGAAGCACAGGCGGAGGACATTTCATCGGAGGATGTGATCGAAAAGATATTTCGAGGCGTCGAGGTTCCGTAATGCT
>JAGLSF010000020.1 GCA_023136305.1 Spirochaetota bacterium | reverse complement strand
CACAATTCCCGTCGTCCGCTCAGGAACGGAGAGGCAACTTTCAGCAAAATCGTGCAGGGTATCGATAGGTCGCTGGAGGGCGGCTACACGGTAAATCTCAGGGTTGTACTCGATGCTGATAATATTGATGAGCTTCCTGCGCTTGCACGGTTTGCCTCGGAGAGAGGGTGGACGGGTAATCCCAGGTTCAAGACACAGCTCGGCCGTAACTATGAGCTCCACGCCTGTCAGGTCGCCGGCGGGAAACTTTTCAGCAGGGTCGCATTTTACGATAAACTGTACAGGCTTGTGCAGACCCACCCGGAGGTGTGCGAGTTTCACCAGCCGGCTTTTTCATTCTCGCAATTTTTATTCGAGAAAGGTCAGCTCCCCGAGCCGCTCTTCGATTCATGCCCTGCATGCAAAACTGAGTGGGCCTTCGACTACACGGGAAGGATCTACTCCTGCACCGCAACTGTCGGGAAGCAGGATGAGTGTCTCGGCACATTCCACCCTGAGCTGACAAGGAAAGAAGAAATTATTCAAACCTGGCAGGAACGGGACGTGACCTCCATCCTGGAATGCACTTCCTGCAACCTGCAGCTGGCCTGCGGCGGAGGCTGCGGTTCGGTAGCGAAAAACAAAACAGGGAACATACGCACTCCCGACTGCAGACCCGAGAAGGAACTAATGGAAATGGGGATTTCGCTCTATTTCGAGAAAGGACTGTTTGATGGCAGAGAAAATAATGTACATCAATGCTGCACAATTTGAGGAAGAGGTGATAAATGCTGATAGGGTTGTGGTGGACTTCTATTCCACGGAGTGTCCTCCCTGTGAAGCACTTGCATCCAAGTATGAAGCTCTCAGTGAACTGTACGGGGACGATATCAAGTTCATCAAGATTTTCAGGCAGGAGAACCGTGATCTTGCCGAGATGCTGGGCGTCACTTCTTCGCCCACCGTTCTCTTCTACGACAGGGGAAAGCAGGTGGGGGATACACTGAATGGAGGTATCAGGCGGGCCGATTTGATCCGTAACCTCGATGCACTTATTCCCGATGAGCGGGTCTCCGAAATTAAGAGCCGGATCAAACCAGTACACACCGAATGCGATGTACTCATCGTCGGCGGCGGGCCGGCAGGGCTCACAGCAGGTATTTACAGTGCACAGGCCATGCTCGATACGATAATCGTTGATATTGCCCTGCCCGGGGGCTGGGTGACAACCACCCATCAGGTTTCCAATTATCCGGGATTTGTCGATCCCATACAGGGTTTCATGCTCTCGCATCAGATGTCAGAGCATGCGAAGGCAGCGGGTGTGAAGTTCAGGCCGGCGGTTGATGTGACCGGTGCAGACCTGCGGAAGAAGCAGATTGTTGTCGACGAATATGAAACCATAACTGCAAATAAGATCATCATAGCCACGGGCTCCTCTCCTCGTCCACTGGGTGTAAAAGGTGAAAAGGAATACAGGGGCAAGGGAATCTCCTACTGTGCTACCTGTGATGCCAAGTACTACCAGGACCGGGACGTGATCGTGATCGGGGGCGGCAACTCAGCCATTGAAGAGTCGCTTTTCATCAGCAGATTCGCCCGGAAGATCACCATCGTACATCAATTCGACCATCTGCAGGCCAACAGCATGCTGCAGGAGAAGATTTTTGCCAACGACAAGGTCAGTTTCGTCTGGGAGCACGAGCCGCGCGAGTTCGTCAAGAACGGCGCTTCTGTTAACAAGGTTGTGGTTGAGGAGCTCAATACCGGTAAAATGAAGACCCTCGAATGTGACGGCGTGTTCATCTTCGCCGGCACACAGCCAAACCTGGAGCTCTTTAACGGTGACTTCAGCCTGGACCAGTGGGGCTATGTGGAAACAGATGATGACATGCACTCGAGCATCCCCGATGTGTTCGTGGTTGGCGACATTCGTAGCAAGAAGTATCGCCAGATCACCACGGCCGTTGCTGACGGTACCATCGCTGCCATGGCCATAGCCAAGGAGCTGGAAACAGACGGTGCGGGTGTGTAAAGACCCGTGCAATTCAGTTCAATGATGCACAATTCCTCCCGTGTGGACTGCCTATCGGTGAGGCAGGTCGCAAAGTGGCCCGGGCTCATTACCTTTCGCGAGCCTGAAACCATGATACAGATGATCTACGACATCCTCGTCTCTCTGGTCGAAAACGGGTGTGTACGGCGATCCAACCGCTGCCACTGCTGAAACGGGCAAGGCACTCTTTGGTGAAATCGTGAAGAATTACAGGGAGTTTATTTTGGAGTTTTATAACCACGATAAAGACATGTGATGTTCTGGGAAGTCGTAAACTCCCTCATCCGTAAGCTGAAGATGAGGATACCTGTCTTCGATGAGAAGATACGTATCCCCATTTCGAAGGTGCGGGAACACCCCATCTTCACCCGAAAGTACGGGGATTCCTGTACGGCATGACACTCTCTACTGGAAGGGAGGACATCGTCCGGTCACTGCTTGAGGGGGTTGCCTTTCAGATCAGAGGCAACATTGAGGTAATTGAGGAAATATGCGGGAAACGTATAACTATGGTAAAAATTCTTGGCGGTGGGGCAAAGAGTGATCTCTGGTGCTCCATTATCACAGCGGTACTCAACCGCGAAGTGATACGCTTTGAGTCATCTGAGATAGCAGCCAGGGGCGCTGCCATACTCGCAGGTGTGGGGTCCGGGCTTTTTCGGGATTGTAAGCATGGGTATGAAAGCAAGTAGGATGAAACAACCACGTTCAAACCCGACGCCCAACTTGTACAATTATACAACTCCATCTATTTGAAATACATCAGTATAGAGGAGAAATTAATCCACTCTTTGCAGTGATTTCATCTACAAATACAAGAGGATCAGGCGAGTACAGATCCCCGTCCTGATCCTCTCTCTATTTTGATCAGGTTTCCGAAAGGTTGTAGCCGTAGCGTTTGGCAAGTTCGATGAAGTGGGCGGGGTAGGGTACGCGGAAGGTAACCAGTTCACCGGACATTGGATGAGTAACGGTGAGCTCCTTTGCAAAGAGGGCGATGTACTCCGACTGATGGGCCTTGCGGGCATAAATCGGGTCGCCTATAATGGGATGGCCGATATGGGTGAGGTGTACTCTGATCTGATGCGTTCTTCCCGTTTTCGGAGTGAGGCTCAGCCAACTTGTCTCGTTCAGGCTGTCGATGACGCGGTAGTGCGTAACCGCTTCCCGTCCATGCTCTGAAACGGTGAACTTTTTCCTGTGGGTCACGCTCCGGGCGATGGGTTCATCGATTACACCGATGGTGGGCTGAACCACACCTTTCACGAATGCCTCGTAGGTTTTCGTTACCCTCCGTTCGGCAAAGCTGAGCGAGATCCTCTCATGTGCAGTATTGTTCTTGGCGATGAGCAGCACCCCTGAGGTGTCCTTGTCAAGGCGGTGCACGATACCCGGTCTGAGCTCCCCGCCGATGCTCGAGAGTGTCCCCGTTTTGCCGAAGTAGTGCAGGAGGGCGTTGACAATCGTGTCCGTGTCGTGTCCAGGGGAGGGATGCACGGGAATGCCCGGCTGTTTGTTGATGACAAGCAGGCTGTCATCCTCGTACAGGACATCGATGTTTATATCAGTTGATTCGAGATGCGTTTCCCTGGGTGGGGGTATGGTGACCTGTATGGCATCACCCGGTTTCAGCTTGTAGTGGGGTTTCCGCTGACTGCCGTTAACCAGTATCAGCTCTTCCTCTTGCAGGTACTTCTGGATGTGAGAGCGGGAGAGATCGGGCAGCCGTTCAACCAAAAATACATCGAGCCTTCTATCCCTGTCATCGTCCGTGACCGTGTATTCGTATTTACGTTCCCGGCTGTTCCTGTTCAGATCTTCCTCCATGGCGAATGAGGATGACGAGGAGCATGGTAATCCCCACCAGCACGCACGAATCTGCAATATTGAAGGTTGGCCAGCGGGTCATGTGAATGTTCAGTACACGTATGGTGATGTCAGGAAAGTCCACATCGAGGAAGTCAACCACCTCCCCCCGCACGACCCGGTCGACGATGTTCCCGATTGCACCTCCAAATATGAGGCCCATGGAGAGACCCGCACCCTTGATGTCCCTTGGAAGGGTGAGAAAGATATAGAGGATAATGCCCAGCGCAATAAAGGAGATGACGATAAGGAGCGGTGTCTTGACGGGAGAAGGGTTGCTGTCAAAGAGCCCGAAGGCAATGCCGGAATTGAGGATATATGAAATGGTGAAAAAATCTCCAATGACATTGATCGTCTGATTCAGCTGCATCTGTGATTTGATGATCCACTTCACCAGGTGATCGGCCGCAATAACCGCGGCTGCCACGATCATGAACGTCTGCATCCGTTTGTCGAGGATGATTAGTTTCAAAGCTTTCATGTAGAATCCCTGAAGATCATAAGATGTGCGTGAATTGTAATAGGGCGGCCTTCGAGCTGACTCGAAGGTCGCCAGCATTATGCTTCTTTGTGCAACATAATGCTACGTATCATTCACGGGTTGTATATATAACGCAAACTTTAATATACTGCCGGGAAGGCTTTACGTCCCCCTCTTTTTATAAATCACCCTGTAGTCGTGAATTGCCACTGAGAGTGAGAGTGAGAATGTGGAGAGGGACAGGTATATGAAATCTATGGTTTCATAATTGCCCCAGGTTCCTGACGCTGCCTTGTAGGCCGCCAGGCCTGCGAAACTGAGGGCCAGTGTCATGGGGGTCGAAATAAAGAAGACGATCTCGAATCTTCTGAACGGAGTTTCCTCATACTCTCCATCCTCCTCGAGTAAAGGATGGATAGTAAAAATCCCTTCTGCTTGAATGGGAAGTGTGGTGTAATGGTAGTGTACCTCACCATTCTTCAGCACTGGAACAGATGCTGCTGTTTCAAATCCTGCAAGAGGTCGGAGGCGTGCTAAGGAAAACGAGGCATCATCAGCGGAAGCAGTTGTTACCGCGAGAATGAATAACAAAGCACATGTGATGGTCGCGCAGATCTTTTTCATACCTGTACCATGCTAAGCTGCAAATTATGCTACCGCAGTGGCTGCGTAGCATCATTACTTCCAGTATTTTTTGTAGAAAAGCGCAAGTTTATTTTTCACATCTTCGGGTATGAGTTTTGGGTCTGTAAGTATGGCAAACTGCGCCGCCTCCTGGCAGGCACAGGTGACGTCATCCTGAACGGTTTCCATGAGCTTCTTTATAACGGATTGTGCGGCAGCAGTATTGGCCTGCAGGTTCTGTACGATCATCTCGATGGTCACATCTTCCTCGTCCTCTTTCCAGCAGTCGTAATCGGTAGACATGGCGATCAGGGCATAGCACAGCTCCGCCTCTCGTGCGAGTTTCGATTCAGGTATTGCCGTCATGCCGATGACCCCGCCGCCCCATGATCGGTACATGTTGCTCTCGGCCCTCGTAGAGAATATGGGCCCTTCCATACAGACATAGGTTTCGTCACGATGAACGCGGTAGCCCAAATCCTTCACTGTCGTGTAGAGCAGATCGGAGAGTTCGCTGCAGAAGGGGTCTGCAAAGCCGAGATGCGCCACCAGCCCATCGCCGAAAAACGTACTGGGCCTCTGTTTCGTACGGTCGATGATTTGATTGGGTATGACGATATCACGCGGCCGTATCTCCTCCTTCAAGCTCCCCACAGCACTGACCGCAATGATTTTTTTGATCCCGATCTTCTTAAGTGCCCATATATTGGCCTTGACCGGGATTTCCGTTGGGAGATAACGATGTCCCACACCGTGTCTTGGCAGGAATGCGGCCTTCCTATCCCCAAACCGGGCGATTTTGATACTGTCGGAGGGATTACCGAAAGGTGTGTCAATATCGACACTGTCTACAATCTCCAGACCGTCAATCTGATACAACCCAGTACCGCCGATAAATGCAAGCTTCACTTCTTTGACCGTGGCCATCTAAACCTCTCTGATGTATGATGTAAAAGTGTCAACAAGGGCAGGGTCTATGCTGCTCTCCAGTCTGCTCCTGTCTGTATCGATCTCAAATACCTTCTTTTTTGAGTTGTCCCCCCTGAAGAGGGAGACACTGCTCTTTGGAACGCTGAAATAGTCGGCAAGTATGTCCCTGGCTTCTCTGTTTGCCTTCCCCTCAATGGGCTTCGCTGAGGTGTACAGGTGAACACCGTCAGGCCGAAGTGTGAGCTGCCTTCGCGAGCTGCCGGGATGCACAGTGACCGAGATACGTACCATTCCATCTCTTCCCGTCTAATAGCGCCGGGCGCCGAACAGAACGGTGCCGAGCCTCACCATGTTTGATCCTTCCTCAATAGCTGCCGCGTAATCAGCGCTCATTCCCATTGAAAGGGTGTCTATTTCGAGTTCTCTATACCTGCTGGCAAGCTCCTCGTATTTCTTCCTCGTCAGAGAAAAGGCCTGCCTGATCAGCGTTTCGTTGTCTGTGAAAGGGCCGATCGTCATGAGTCCCCTGATGCGAATGCTGTTCAGGGGCAAAATACTGTCGACGAGTTTAATAAGTCCCGCAGGCTCGACTCCTGATTTCGTGTCCTCACCGCTCGAGTTTATCTCAATGAGTACATCAAGGCGCCGGTTTACCCGTTTGTCAATTTCCGCTGCAGTTTCAACCTTGTCAATGCTCTGAATCATCTCGAATATATGCACCGCCTGCTTCACCTTGTTCCTCTGCAGGTGTCCGACCATGTGCCACCTTACTCTGTCACCAATCAGCTCATGCTTCTGCGCTGCTTCCTGTACTCTGTTCTCACCGATTATGGATATTCCTTCCAGCAGTGCGGCCCCAATGACTTCAGAAGGTTGTGTTTTGGTTACCGCAACAATGGTCACGCTGTCCTTGCGCCCGGTTTTCGCAAGCGTGTTGTCGATTGTGTTCTGCACCCTGTTGAGATTGTCTCCGATGGATGACACGCTACACTCCATTGATGCTCGGTTCAAGCCTGAATCGACAAAATGCCTCTGGGCATCGCCCGGTTAGATGAGCTTGTCCTTGTTCTTTGGTTTCGACTTCTCGATCATTGTCCCAAACTTGTTCCACACATCGCCCTTCTGATATTCATCTAAAACCTCGACGATCAGATAGGGGCACTGGTTGTACATATTAGGATTGTTCTTGTCGAGCTGGGTCGTGCACTTTTTTATCTCCATCTCGAGTGTTAAGTCGACAGCGCACTTTTCCCCGCGGCAGGATAGTTTGAGTGCGTTCATCTTCTTCCTCCTCTCGCGTATTCAATGATCTGACCTTTATGTATTAAGTATATATCACACCTGTGCCGCATTTGAAGTTTTTTATGGCTTGCAACTACGATGGCTGAACCCTTTTTCTGGAACTCGGAGAACAGCTTTTTAACATCGTTTGCTGATTCCTGGTCGAGTTCTGACACAGGTTCGTCCGCCAGAATGTATCCCGGCACCTTGAGGAGTGCGCGCGCAATCATGACCTTTTTTTGTTCACCGCCTGAGAGCTGATAGGGCTTCACATGCCGCTGGTTAAACATATCCAGCCGTTCGAGCAGATCGAGTGCTCTGTTCTTCAATGCCTTTCTTGTTTCATTCCTGAACAGGTTCGGGGTAAGTATATTCTCAAGAACGGTGAGGTCCCTGATGAGCAGTATCTCCTGCGGTATATACCCGATATGCTCTTCACGGAAGCGTGTAATATTACGGTCGCTCGCCTGGCTCGTATGAATGCTGTTGAGTACAACCTCGCCGTAGGTAGGCCTGAGTATGCCGCTCATGAGCTGTATGAGCGTTGTCTTTCCGCTTCCGGTAGGTCCGTAGAATATGGTGGAGCTGCCCTCGTTGATGTCGAGGGTAATGTTGGTCAGCGCCCTGACAGTTCTTCCTGTTTCCTGTGTGCTTCTATAGGTTTTAGACAGCCTGATTATCTTAATGCTCACGCTGAACCTCTCGTCAGCTTGGTAATGTCTCTGTGAAGCAATATTGCCAGCAGAATGATTGAGACCACCGCCTCGATGAGAACGACCAGGAAGATTGTCTGTCCTGCTACACCGATAAGTTTCAACGTGTCGATGCGCTCCATCCCCTGGAAGAAGTGGGGGAGATAGAGAACGTTGATCTTAATGAGAACCACCATGCAGGCAATGCCGGACGCAGCGCCCGTTATGGAGAGCAGCACAATCTCAAGGCAGGCAACGGTGAGTATCTCGGATTTACGGGCCCCGAAAATCCTTAAGATCCCGAGCTCCCGTCTCCTGGAATTCATGTACAGGAGCGTCAGTGCGATGAGCAGCAGTATGCTCAGGACAAGTACGGACAACACGATGGTGCTGAAAAAGGTTCTAATGTCACTGAAATCGGAGAGTGTGATAAAGCTTCGGGTGAGACTGATGAGGAACAGGGATTGTGAAATGAAGAAGGCAATCACGAAGAAGAGGATTGACCCAAACTTCTTTCGCCTGATATTGGTGACTGCCAGCCAGAGATTGTTTCCAAGCATGAGCGTAAAGTACGATGCCCTTTTATACACTATGAAGCCCCGGCAGTTTCAACCGGGGCCTTTTTTGGGCGATACAGGATTTGAACCTGTGACTTCTACCATGTGAGGGTAGCACTCTACCGCTGAGTTAATCGCCCGTCGGAAACAATTATAATATAATCACCAAACGAAAAACAAGTACATTTTAATTAAATGATACTTGACTTTCGGTAAACTTTCGGTTATTGTGATGGTATCCATATCAATGTCATGGAGGAAGATATGGAGACGATCGTCAAGGCCGAATACATTCAGAAGAAGCTGTGCCAGAAATGCCTGCTTGCCGACCATGAAGAGCGCTATGTCCGCAAACCGCATCGAAAAGTAGTGCAGGATGTGCGGGGTGTGATTACCTGTGCGAACTGCGGCAGAAGGGTGAGTGGGGGATATGTGGTGATTTACGAATATACGGGCGAACAGGCGAGTTAAGAAATATGGGCTTCCACTGCAATCTGACCTGCTATATATTATTTTAACAGCGCATGTATTAAAAATAAGCTGCGATGCCGAAGGTGTGCACAAACCCGTAATCGGGAATGGGCTGAAAGGCGATAATGGACTGAAATGAGGCCTTCATAAAGCAAGCCTAAATTTTAGGCCATTATAACCCAGGTTATAATAATGAGATGTCTCGGCCTGCTCAATGGGCTAGGCAGTGAAGCTTACCCTTTGAGGCTTACCCTTTGATGATGAACTTCTCGTCCTTGGCCGGAAAGGAATCTGCTTCCTTCTTCATGTCCTCGAAACCTTTCCTGCCGAGCATGCCGTAGGTGTACTGCTTGCCGGCTTCGACCCCGGGCTGATCAAGGGAGTTTATGTTGTACAGATAACCCGCAAACACGGTCTGCACTTCGTAGAGATAGAACACCTGGCCTATTGTATGGGGGTTGATCTCAGGCAGGGTAATCTCTATGCTCGGACGGCCCGATTTGGTGAGCGCGAGGATCGTTGCCTTCTTTTCGGCATTGAATAGCTCGTTGATCGTATGACCGCCAAGGTACGAAAGCCCCTCATATTTCTCGTATAATGAGGGCAGATTTAGGAAGTTGTTTAAATTCTCCACCGAGAGAATGGTGAAAATCTTGTCGAAGGGCCCCTCCCTGTAGAGCTGTACCTGCGAGTGCTGATCGATAGCGCCGACCGCCTTGATGGGTGTCTGTCCCGCATACACCACCTCACCGGTGAGCGCCCACTTCTTGCCGAGGCTCTCAGCGAGAAGCTGTCGGTACCAGTCGGATATGAGGCTCAACGCCACGGAGTAGGGCATGAGCACTGCATTGTTGACACCCCTGTGCACGTGCAAGTGATAGTGGATGACGGCGTTAATGTAGGCAGGGTTTTTGAGGAGGTCATCTGTCTTCGTGAGCTCATCCATAAACGCGGCACCCTCGAGAAGCGCGTCCAGGTCGATACCCGCAAGGTAGCCGGGGAACAGCCCCACAGGCGTGAGCACTGAAAAGCGGCCTCCCACACCCTCGGGAATGTTGAGCGTGCGAAATCCGAAATCGGTAACGATCTGACGCATAGTCCCCTTTTTAGGGTCCGTTGTTGCCACGACCTGCTTCTTGAAGTTTTCCTCACCGATCTTCTCGGTCATGTACTTCTGAAACAGGAGGAAGTTTGCCATGGGCTCAGCCGTGGTACCGGATTTCGAGATGATGTTCACCACGGTCTTTTCAGGATCGAGAATGTCGAAAAGGCCCTTGATCTCATCCGCATCGATGTTCTCAGCGTAGAACACACGCGGGGTTTTGCGATCCGCATTGGGGAGAAGGTTGTAAAAGGGATGGGTAAGTGCCTTGATGAGGGCAATTCCGCCAAGCGAAGAACCGCCTATCCCTATAACGAGCAGGTTCTCGAACCGCTCCCCCATCTCTTTAGTAATGGTGTCCCCGAGTTTTTTTATCCTGTCGAGCTCCTGCTTCTGATAGGGGAGGTTGTAGAAGGGAAGCTCCCCCTTCTTCCGCCGGGCTGTGAGGGTTTTGTGTATCTCTATTGCCTTATCTTTATATGATTCTATCTCCTCGAGTGTGATGGATATCGGACTGTCCAGCTTGTCAGCCAGTACATTGTTATAATCATAAAGGATAGACTTTTTCAGCATTGCTTTCCTCCGCACTGATTACTGTCTTCGAATATTCGGATTCTGCTCAGGTTACCTATAAACATATTGTACTTTGACACCTCAAACAATACAAAAATAATGTTTGTTTTTGGAGGTGAATGTGTAGGTTGTTATGATATCGACGCTTTTTATATCAGGGTGTCGATATATTTACTATATTCATGCTGTCTTGCAAATAAAAACGTGTTTTAGTATTCTTACATGCAATGAAACGATTAATCTTAGTTTTCCTGCTGCTGTTCATCGCCTCAAGTATGGCGATTCCTGCAGATAACAGAACCATATCTTTCATTCTCCCACAGGGCACTCCCTTTACTAAGCCTGATCTCGAGTCCGATCTCGATTTGGACATCCAGCTGTTTTTTACAGATGACCTCAAGGTTCTGTGGAAGGCTGAGATTGACGATGTACACTGGTATCGCTGCTATAACGATGATGGCTTTTTTTATCTTCCCGAGATGCTTGTAGTGGAATATCCCGAAAAGTTGAAGCTCGATCAAAATGGGAATATCGAAATAGGGCTCGCCGAAGTTGATAGAGAGTATGCAATACCGCTCGACTACAGGCCGGATGATCTCGTGCCGGTACCTGAAATATACAGGGCCGAGGGCTATGAATGGCGCGACATGCTTCTTCGCAGAAAAGCGGCGGAGGTGTTTGAACGGCTTATCGACCATGCCGAGCAGGATGGCGTGCATATCCGTATACTCTCTGCATTCCGTGACGCGGAGTATCAGGCAAATCTGTACGCCGGCGCAATCAGGCGAGACGGATTCTTTCAGAACAGTATTGCCAAACCCGGTCACTCGGAGCATCAGCTCGGTACTGTCTGCGATCTTACGACCAGCGAGATAAACAGCGGGCTCTCCAAATCCTTCGAAAACACCATCGCCTATCAGTGGCTCAGGGATCATGTCACCGATTACGGGATCTCCCTCACCTACCCGAAGTACAAGGTTGAGGTCACCGGGTACATCTATGAACCCTGGCACTATCGATATATGGGAAAAGACCGATGGCTCGTGCTTGACCGGGATCCCAAAATCTTCTATACACGTTGATTCCCCCGCCTCTCATCACCTATAATATTTGCAATAGTAATTTCTATCAGATATGATTGATAAAATCTATTTCTTGTCACCGTTTTCGCAAGAAATTAATGTTATGATACAGAGGGAGTGGGGAAGATGAAAAAGATACTTTTTATATCTGTTCTGGTATTATCCATTTCGATCGTAAGCATAACATTTGCGCAGCAGAAGGTGACGGTCAGTCACGCGATTGCGCTTCACGGGGACGTCAAGTACGGGCCGGATTTCAAGCACTTCGATTACGTAAACCCGAATGCGCCGAAAGGAGGCACGGTCCGGCTCGCGACAACAGGGACCTACGACAGCCTCAATCCGTTTATCTTAAAGGGAGTGCCTGCTGCGGGATCGGGCATGCTCTTTGAAACGCTTACCTCCCGGTCCGATGACGAGCCCTTCACCGAGTACGGCCTTCTCGCGGAAACGATCGAACTGCCGCAGGACCGTTCCTGGGTTGCATTCACTCTCCGGAAGGAGGCGAGGTGGCACGACGGAACACCGGTGACTGCGGACGATGTAGTATTCTCGTTCGAGACCCTCATGGAAAAGGGAGCCCCTCTATACCGCTCCTACTGGGCGGATATAACAGACGTAGAAAAGTTGTCGAACCTGAAGGTGAGGTTCGTATTCGGCGGAGGAGTCAATCCCGAGCTCCCACTCATAATAGGAGGGCTCCCGGTCATACAGAAGCGCTACTACACGGAGCACGAATTTGAAAAGACCAGCCTCGAACCGCCAATGGGAAGCGGTCCATACCGGGTATTGGATGTGAAACCCGGACGATCGATTTCCTACAAGAGAGATCCAAATTACTGGGGGAGGGACCTTCCATTCAACAGGGGCAGGTGGAACTACGACATTTTACGCTACGACTACTACAGGGACGAGACCGTGCAGGTCGAGGCATTCAAGGCGGGGAATTTTGATTTTCGTCTGGAGAATGTGTCGAAGATCTGGGCGACGGCCTACAAAGGGCCAAATTTCGACAAGGGCCTCATTATTAAAGAGGAGCTTCCCTACGAGAACAACGTGAGGATGCAGGCCTTTGTCTACAACACACGAAGACCCATCTTTCAGGACAAGCGGGTGCGCGAGGCTCTTGCCTATGCATTTGATTACGAGTGGACCAACAGGACTCTCTTCTATGGACAGTATGAGCGAATAGAGAGTTTTTTTGACGGGTCTGAAATGGCCTCGAGCGGACTTCCCGGACCGGATGAGCGGAAGCTTCTCGAACCCTATCGGGACCGGCTCCCTGAAGAGGTATTCACAAAGGAGTACAGGACGCCGTCGACGGACACACCGGGGGGTATAAGGACGAACCTGCGAAAAGCGCTGGCGCTCTTGAAAGAGGCCGGCTGGAGCCTGAAGGACGGCAAACTCGTCAACAGAAGGGGAGAGCAGTTCGAGTTCGAGATGATCTTCGTACAGGCCAGCTCCGAGCGCTACGCCATACCTTTCATGAAAAACCTCGAAAGGATCGGCATACAGGTGGACATTCGTGTGATCGACCTTTCACAGTACATCAACAGAATCGATAATTATGATTTCGACATGATGGTCGCTGTGTGGGCGCAGAGCCTTTCGCCCGGAAACGAGCAGCGCGACTTCTGGTCGACTGAGGCTGCCGACAGGAAGGGTACGAGGAACTATGCGGGAATCAAGGACCCTGTCGTGGACGCACTGATAGAAAAGATCATATCCGCTCCGGACAGGAAGAGCCTGATCGTCGCCTGCAGGGCGCTTGACAGGGTCTTGCTGTGGGGACACTACTGCATTCCCCATTGGACCAACCGCACCTACCGTGTCACTTACTGGAACAAGTTCGGCAGACCGAGGATCAAGCCGAAGTATGCGCTGGGTTTTTCCGATACCTGGTGGATCGACCCTCAGAAGGAAAGGGCTCTCGAAAGAAAGTAACGTATGTGACGAGATAAAGGGGAGCGAATCTTCCAATGCTCAGCTACATTATTCGACGTGTGCTGCTTATCATTCCGACGCTCATCGGCATCATGATCATCAATTTCTTCATAATCCAAACAGCGCCCGGCGGTCCGGTGGAGCAGATGCTGGCGAGGATCAAGGGAACCGACGTTCGGCCGACCGAGAGGATCAGCGGCACGGGCGGCGAAGCCGAAGTGATATCGCCGAGCTCCGAAACCGACCGCTCCGTCACCAGCAAGTACCGGGGAGCGCAGGGGCTCGATCCGGAATTCATCGAGGAAATAGAGGCCCTCTTCGGATTCGACAAGCCCATCCACAAGCGTTTTCTGATCATGATGGGCAACTACTTCAGGTTCAGGTTTGGTGAGAGCTATTTCAGGGATCGGAATGTCTTAGAGCTCATCATCGACAAAATGCCCGTATCCATTTCACTGGGTCTGTGGACTACCATGCTCGTATATCTTATCTCAATACCCCTCGGTATACGAAAAGCTGTGAACAGCGGCACATCATTCGATCTGTGGACGAGCTTCGTGGTCACAGTGGGATACGCGATTCCCGGTTTTTTATTCGCCATTCTCCTTATCATTCTGTTTGCCGGTGGGAGCTATCTGAAGATCT
>JAGLSF010000002.1 GCA_023136305.1 Spirochaetota bacterium | reverse complement strand
TCCTTTTATGCTGGCAACTTAGAAGGTATACCCCAGTATAGTGGAGTTTTATAAATATCTCAACCCGTTGTCTCTCCCATGCTATCCCCGAAGATGGACGATCGTGCATCCGAAGCCGCCCTGTTCGGGACGAGCATATTCGAAATGGGACACATCCCTGTGCGCCTGCAGGGCCTTCTGCACTCCTTCACGGAGCGCGCCTGTTCCAAGGCCATGAATGATGGAGATCCTTTCAAGGTTGTTCAGGACGGCATTGTCCACAAAACGATTGACTTCATCCATTGCCTCTTCATAGCGCATGCCGCGGATGTCGCACTCAAACATCCGGGGCCGGGAATGGCCGGGCGTGAAGTCCCATGTCTGTCTGTGCTTATTGCCTCCCCCAATGACTCTCTGCACGCGGTCAAGATCGGCTGTGAGGCGGAGTGGACCCGCGAGGAGCGTCACCCGGTCCCCTGAGAGCTGAACGACCTTTCCCTGTACCGTGCCGCCGTTGGCCGTACCGACCGTGATGAGGTCGCCAATTTCCAGATCTTCAGGAACTGCAGACTCTGCCTGTACAAGCCCCTTCCCCTCATCCCCCTCGATATTTTCTGCAAACTCGGTGAAATCCTCCTGTATCTCCGCCAGGGTGTCCCTGGCAGCCACAATCGCAGCGCGGGACCCCTCCTCCTCCCTGATAAGTTTTATGCTGTGCTCGAGGCGTTTCCTATACTCCAGCAGGAGTTTGTTGAACTCCTGCCTGACCTCCGAACCTAGACTACTCTGCCGGTCATTCAGTTTACTGAGATTTTCGCGGTACTGCACCATCAAACGATCGAGCTCCCCCTGCGTCTTCGATACCTCCTGCTCACGCCTGGAGAGCTCCTGCTCCATGGCCGCAAGTTTTTTGAAGATTCCATCCATGGACTGTGCCTCGTCTCCAATGTACTCCCTCGAACGACCGAGAATTTCAGCTTCCAGGCCGAGTTTCTCAGCCACCTCCAGGGCATTGCTTCTTCCAGGCACTCCCATGACGAGTCTGTAGGTTGGCCTGCAGGTAACCGGATCAAACTCAACAGAGGCCACCTCTGCACCGGCCCTGCCCAGTGCATGCATTTTAATGAAACTGAAATGAGTGGTAACGACGGTCATGATCTTTCTGTCCAGGAGATGATCAAGTATGGCGGTGCCGAGTGCTCCCCCCTCTGTGGGATCTGTACCGGCGCCGAGCTCATCGATAAGTACGAGACTGCGCGCATCGGCCTTGAGGGTGATTTCCCGAATATTCTTTATATGGGCGGAGAAGGTGGAAAGCGACTGTTCGATCGAACTCTCATCACCCACATCGGAGAACACGGCGTCGAATACACATGTCCGCATGTACGCTGCGGGGACGGGAATACCCGACTGGCCGAGCATGACCATGAGGCCAAGGGTTTTCAGGGCCACGGTTTTCCCGCCGGTATTCGGACCGGTAATGACAACAGCGTGTACCTCATCGCCTATGGTAAAATCAATGGGTACAACGTCCTCTCTGATAAGCGGGTGTCTGGCACCCCTGAGCTCGACTCTCCTCTCGTCGACGTATTCGGGTACGGTACAGGAAAGCTCATCCATGAACCTGCTCTTCGCCACGAGTATATCGAAATCTGAGAGGGCGTCCTGAACAACCCGTAGTTTATCCGATTGCCTGCGAACAGCGGCTGTCAGTGCAACAAGTATGCGGTGTACCTCCCGCTCCTGTTCCCTGTTCAAACGCCTCAACTCATTGTTGCTGTCCACCACGGAAAAAGGCTCCACGAAGACAGTCTTGTCACTTCCCGAGTGTGTGTGCACCACACCGGGGATACGACCCTTGAAGTTCTGTTTCAGCGGGACCACGTAACGGTCGTCCTTCAGGGTGATGTGGCGCTCCTGGAAGTAACGCCTCATTTCAGGGTCATTGAGGTAGAGTCCCAGAAGGTTTTCAATTCTACTCCGTACCCTTCTCAGATCGGTGTGTATCTCTTCGAGGCGGGCACTCGCATCCTCCTTTATAGTGCCGCGTGAGTCGATGGTACGGTCAATAGCCTCCTGTAAATCTGTGGGGACTATATCCCCCTTTATTCTTGCCAGGAACAGCGGTACTTCATCACTGTACTTCTCACATTGTTTTTTCAGTGTCGCTGCGGCACGCAGGTTTTCATGGATATGCACAAAATCCTCGATGTTCAGCGAGCTGTGCTGAGCTGCTGCCCTGCTGAGACAGTCTCCCACACTGTGAAATGCGGGCTGCGTGAATATGCAATCATCCTGAAAAGCCTGCCGCAGCTCGAGGATTGTCCCGAACAGCTGTTCGATTTCTTCACCGTTGCCGGTGGGAGTTATCCTGCGGACCCTTTCCTTTGAATAGGCTGACACACAGAAATCTGCAAGAAGGCGAAGTACTTTAGGGTATTCGAGACGTTTCAGGTCAAACATAGTTTAAGGCGATGGATACTGCTGATTGGGGTATGCGTCCTGTGTTTTGAATGAAAGACTATACCGGGCAAAAGTCAACACCAATATCAATGAAGACTTATAGGACACCTGCCGGCAATCTTCCTCAGCCTGTCAGGTACTGCTCTTCTGCAGGGGATGATACTTGTTGTGCAAGTCGATCAGCGTTCCGCGATCGAGATGTGTATAAATCTGCGTTGTCGATATATCGGCATGCCCTAGGAGCTCCTGTACAATTCTCAGGTCAGCGCCGTTCTGTATGAGATGGGTGGCAAAGGAGTGTCGCAGGATATGGGGCTTTATATTCTTTGCGATGCCGCTTCCACGGGCATACCCCTTGATCATTTTCCACAATCCCTTCCTGCCCAGCGGTTCACCGCGAAAGTTCAAAAAGAGCGCATCGGATAGCCGGCCTTTCAGAAGCTCCACCCTGCTCCACTGTACGTATCTTTTCAGCAGCTCAGATGCACGTTCACCGAAGGGTACGAGACGCTCCTTTCTCCCCTTGCCGAACACGAGTATGAGCCGCTCATCGAATCGAACATTGTGGATAAACAGGTCCGTGATTTCCGAAACACGGAGTCCGCATGAGTACATGATCTCCAGTATGGTCTTGTCGCGAAATCCCAGGATGGTTCCTTCATCGGGCATGCTGAGCAAGCGATCGATCTCTTCGAGGGTCAGGTATTCGGGAGGATTCACAATGGATTTGGGTGAACTGATATACACGGTAGGGTCATTCACCGCCTCGTTCTCATCGATTAAAAACCTGTAGAATGCCCGAAGGGAGGAGAGATAACGGGATGTGGTACGGTGGTGAAGCCCGGATTTTCGGCAGAAGGCCAGGTACTCAATCAAGTCCCGCCTCTTCATTTCGAGCACAGAACTGCCCAATTGTGCATCAGCATAGTCAAAGAAGCGCAGGAGGTCCTGCCGGTACGCATGTATGGTGTTCCCTGACAGGTTTTTCTCCAGGTAGAGGTAGTCGAGAAACCGGGCGAGGAGCAGGCCCCTCTTCTCTATTCCTGTATCCATTTCAGTATCCCATTATCCCAGCAGCGGCAGCGGGGAAACCCCTTAGGGAGCCTTCCCCGATGCATTGACCAAGCAGCCTGCCTATCCTGTCATCTCCAATGGACAGGTAATAGTGCAGATAGAGTTTTTTAAATGACTCGAACCGATATTCTACCCCTTCGAGCCCGCTGAAGTCCTGCATAAGCGACGCACGAACCGTCTCATAATATTCCATGGGATAGAGGCGTGCCGATTCCATACCGGTACCCATCTTCGGTACAAAGGGATTGATGCTCAGCATGAGCTGTGCACCATGAGGGGAAAATAGCTGTACGGTTTTTCGTACCAGCTCCACGATTGCCCCTATATCATGGGAGGTCTCGCCGGGAAGGCCAATCATGAGGTAATACCTGAACCGGCGAATGCCATACCCCATAGCGGTGCGAACCGCGTCCAGAAGAGCCTCATCCTGAAGCCTTTTACCGATGTTCCGACGCAGCACCTCAGAACCGGTTTCCGGAGCAAAGGTAACCGTTTTCTGTCCGTTGTCACTGAGGAGCATGGCGATATCTGCGTTGAAATCGTCTGCCCTGAGAGAGGAGAAAGACACGGTCATACCCATTCCGTTCAACTGTCTCACAATGCCGGGAAGGTCCCTGTGGTCGGTAAGTACCGGGGCAATGAGACCCACCCTTCTGGTGAATGCCAACACCCTCTCCGCCTTCTCAACAACCACCCGCCCGTCAACACTCCTGAGCGGTCTGTTCACACAGCGCGTCATGCAGAAACTGCAACTATTCCTACACCCCCTCCCAATCTCTATGAGAAACATGTTGGAGAATTCGGTGTTCCCCGTAAGTACAACGGTATGCGCAGGTTCGCCTACTGCGGGAAGGGTTGCCTTTGCTACCGGCTCCATCCCGTGAACCGCAGGCACATAGGCACCGTTGATGTGCGCAAAGGCCCTGAGTGATGCCACGCTGCATCTGAAATCACTCTCAATCATGATGGTTATCAATTCCTCAAGGCCGCACTCCATGTCACCCAGATAGAGTATATCGGCAAAGGAACTCAAAATTCCTGGATTTGCAGTAACAGCGACCCCTCCGGCAGCAATCAGTGGGCGGCCCTCCACCCGTTCCTCCCTCTCCATGGGTATGTTCGAAGCTTTGAGCATACTGAGCATGTGTATGTAATCAAGTTCGAAGGAAAGTGAGAAGAACAGCGCATCATACGCCCCCAGTACCCTGCCGGGCTCGCCGGGCAGGTCAGGCGAATGAAGTATACCGTCTCGTTCAATAAAGAAACGATGAACCTGCAGGCCATGGAAGAGAGAGGCTCTGTGAAAGAGGTTTTGAAAACCGAGGTTGCTCATACCGGAGTAATAGGAGTTGGGATAACACACGGCTGCCCTGAATCTGCCAGTTTGCTGATAGGTGTACAGGAACTTTTCGCGCGTATCCTTCCTAATCGGCTTTTCTCCTCAGAAAAGCGGGAACGTCGTAATCATCCTCACCGAACCTGCGTTTCAGGTTGCTTGTATCAATAAGGGGGAGTTCCCTGGTAACGGGAGGTTTCTGCCGTTTGGGTTCAAAGTCCTTCAGAGGATACACTTCAAAGCTTTTCGCTCCATCACCATCATCCTCCATACCCGCGGTCTTGGAGAAGCCGGTGGCAATGACCGTGACTCTCACCTCATTGCTCATCGCGTGATCGATTACCATCCCGGCAATGATCATTGCCTCATTGTATGCCGTATTGGTTATGAGTTTTACGATTTCATCGTATTCAAAAAGTGAGAGATCGGGACCCCCAGATACGTTGACGAGTATGCCCTTTGCACCGTCAATTGTTGAATCTTCAAGGAGAGGATTGTTGACGGCCATCTGGGCTGCTTCGAGGGCCTTTTTGTCTCCCTTACCTACACCGGTACCCATCAGAGCCCCGCCAGACATGTTCATGATTGTCTTGACGTCGGCAAAATCGATATTGATCTCACCCGGTACGGTGATGAGGTCGGATATGCCCTGTACACCCTGCCGGAGAACATCGTCTGCAATGCGAAAAGCTTCAATCATCGGGGTTTTTTTATCGATGATTTCCAGGAGCTGCTGGTTGGGGAGAATGATCAGGGTATCCACAAACTCCATGAGCTTGGCGATCCCCTCCTCGGCGATCTCCATCTTGCGCTCGAGCTCAAAATGAAAAGGTTTGGTCACCACGCCGACGGTCAGGGCACCAATCTCCTTGGCAACGGATCCCACCACGGGGGCCGCACCTGTTCCGGTACCGCCTCCCATTCCGGCAGTGATAAACACCATCTCGGCCCCCCGGAGGATCTCGAACACTCTCTCCCTGTCCTCGAGAGCGGCCTTCTCACCCACTTCCGGGTCGGCTCCAGCTCCCAGCCCCTTTGTCAGGGCCTCTCCTATCTGAAGCTTGATGGGCGCCTTATTGGCATTTAAAGACTGTAGATCGGTATTTGCCGCAATGAGTTCGATGTTCCGTAGATTCACGTCGAACATACGGTTTATCGCATTGCAACCGGCGCCGCCAACACCGATTACCTTGATCTTGTTCGCCAATACCGTCTCATCTACAATTTCAAACTCCATGATAGTCCCCTCCCCTGTGTGTTTAGAAAAATTCTCCCAACCAGTTGGACATTCTATGCTTTATATTGTTAAAAAGACCTGCACCTCTGTTTTCCATGAAGCTCTCGGGCAGCGCGTTGAGGCCGTAGTATACAAGACCCACTCCTGTTGAGAATTCGGGAGAGGAAACTTCCTCAACCAGTCCGTGGATACCGGACGGTGCCCCAATCCTGACAGGCATCCCGAATACGTCCTCAGCGATCTTTTCGGTTCCGTAAAGCAGGGAAGCACCTCCGGTGAGCACGATACCGCCGGCAAGCAGGTCTTTGAAATCCTTCTTGTCCAGCTCCTCCTTGACGAGAAAGAATATTTCCTCCATGCGTGGCTGTATGATCTCGGCAAGTATCTGACGCGGCATACGGCTTGGGTTCCGGCCTCCCACATTCGGCACTTCGATCATCTCATCAGGTTCAACGAGTCCTGACACCGCTATGCCCCACCTACGCTTGATCTCCTCAGCAGCATTCACCGGTGTGCGGAGACCAATTGAGATGTCATTGGTGACATGATTGCCACCCATGGCAAGAACATTGGTATGCCATATGCTGCCGTTGAGGTATATGAGCACATCAGTGGTACCACCGCCAATATCGATGAGTACCACACCCAGTTCCTTTTCATCGTCCTTCAGGGTCGCCATTGCAGATGCAAGAGGTTCGAGGACGATATCGTTTACTGCGTAGCCGGCACGGTTGACACTCTTCACGATATTCTGGGCCGATGCCACGGCACCCGTCACAATATGCACCTCCGCTTCGAGGCGTACACCGCTCATCCCCACTGGGTCCTTGATACCATCCTGATTATCGATGACGAACTCCTGCGGGATGACGTGAATGACCTCCCTCTCCATGGGCAGGGCGAGGGCCTTAGCTGCATCGATGACGCGTTTGACTTCCAGCTCAGATATCTCTCTATCCCTCGAGGAAACAGCAACAACACCCCGTGAATTAATTCCCTCAATATGACCACCGGCGATACCTGAAAATACGGATTTCACTTCAATGCCAGCCATGAGCTCGGCTTTCTCGATTGCGGTGGCGACAGAATTGACGGTAGACTCGATGTTTATCACTACGCCCTTCCTCAGACCCCGAGAGGGCGACACACCGACACCGACGATATCCACGCTGTTGTATTCATTGATCCTTCCGATAATCGCGCAAACCTTTGTGGTGCCAATATCAAGTCCCACAACTACATCGTCATCGTAACTCATCCTCATCCCCTTCCCTCACCGCTGCATGCGAACCGCTCATGTCGATGTCCACGACTCCCTGTTTCGCGCTCTCATCATCATGGGACTGATCAAGAACGAACATCAGGGCACGGAGCCTGTTCAGTTTACCGGCATCCACATAGCTGCCAAAAAAGATACGGTAGCGTGGGTCATTCAATCGAACCCAGACACCGGAATCATCCACAGTATAGGATTCTATACGGGCGATAAATTCCGGATGCTTCCTGTTAAATTGAATCACCGCATCCAGCAGATTCAGTACAAAAAAATTATTAACTGGATTTCCAATCTTAATATCGTCATCTTTCGATAAAAGTGAAATGAAAGGATAATCTGAATAACCCCGATCATCTGCCGCAGGAGCGAGCACCACACCATCACCACTGATCAGGAGCAGCATATCATCTATACCGAGAAGAGCCACGGGGTCCTTTTCCCGTATGTGAACTCTCAAGGTGTCAGGATAGACCTTCACCATCTGCACAACCCGTACCCGACTGTCACTCATCAGCCTCTCCTTCGCCGTTTCCAGATTGAGGAAGATCATGGAAGTGCCAGACTTAAGGCCCAGGAGCGAGAGAACCTCTCGATTCGAGATGAATCTGTTGCCGAATATCTGCACCGCCTTGACCGGAAGGATGGCCTGCCCCGTCACCTCCAGCCCGACTCTCAGAAACATCATGGCCACCAGTACGCTGATGAGTGAGATGAGTATGACTCTGACGCCCCGTCTTGTACGTACCGGATTCTTTTCGTATAACCTGATCATATCTCAGCATCCGCCAGATTCTGTTCGACCTGTTCAATAACTCCCCGGTTGCGTGACAGGTTGAGCAATATACCCATCAGGATCGAGTTTGCAAGCAGGCCCGAACCGCCGTATGAGAGAAAGGGAAGGCTTATCCCCGTTGACGGTATAAGGCCTGTCACCACAGCGATATTGAAAACCGCCTCCCACACGATCAGGGAGGTGATTCCGAATGCAAGCAGAAACTCAAAACCCCGGACCTGCGCATAGGCTATTTTATAACCCCTGTATGCAAGAAGCATGTACAGGGCTATGACACCTAGCACCCCCAGGTATCCAAGTTCTTCAGCTATTATTGCAAATATGAAGTCGGTGTGGGGAATGGGTAGGTACCGCATCTTCTGTACACTTCTCCCCAGTCCGACGCCGGAAAACCCGCCAAGTGCAAAAGCCTTGAATGACTGTATGATCTGATACCCCTTATCTGTCGGATCCCCCCAGGGATTAATAAAACCGATTATCCTGTCCTGGCGATAGCTCTTCCCGCTCACCATGAGAATCAGTGCAGGTATACTCACCATGAAAAGGGCAACTATGGAAAAGGAGCGTATACCTGCAATAAAAAACATGACTATCGCGATAAAGAAGAGAATGAAGGCCGTCGAAAAATCGGGCTCCAGAAGTACAAGAAAGGCGAAAACCGCCGTGACGAGAAAGGGCGGTAAAAACCCCCTGTAAAAATCTCCGATGCGTTCGCCTTTCCTGGAAAGCACCGAAGATAAATATACGATAAGAACAATCTTCGCGAACTCTGAGGGTTGAAAACCGCCCGAGAGAAAGCGGTACCATCGACGCGAAGGATGGACGATCCCCGCTTCCCTGAAGGGAGGGAAGAAGAGCAGCAGCAGCAGTACAACGATTCCCCACACCTGCAGCTTCACGGTCTTTTCCAGCACCCGGTAATCGATGAATATGAAAACGGCACAGGAGATATAGGATATGAGTGTCCAGGCGATCTGACGCTTGAGAAAGTAGGCAGAGTCATCGAGCTTCAATCCCTCGTTGAGGCTGGCACTGAAAACCATGACGATGCCAAGCCCGAAGAAGATGAGGACAAGGGAAAGAAGGACATAGTCCATCTCACCAGTTCTCTCGCCCCTCATGACCCAGAGCTGCCTGTGACTCATTACCTCAGGTTTCATCCACACGCTCACTGTATCTTAATGGTACTCAGGGCAACGAGTGCCAGCATTGCGCCTGCAATCCAGAACCTGACAATGATCTTCGATTCAGGCCACCCCTTCAACTCAAAATGATGGTGAAGTGGTGACATCAGGAATACCCTCTTCTTGAACAGCTTATATGAAACGACCTGTATGATGACCGAGAGCGTCTCGGCAATAAACACCCCGCCGATGAGAAGCAGCAGAATCTCCTTCTTCACAAGCATTGCAACAAGGCCGATGGCCCCACCCAGGGAAAGCGATCCCGTATCTCCCATGAACACCTCTGCAGGATGGGCGTTGAACCAGAGAAATCCCACACCGGCCCCGAGCAGGCTCATACAGAATACGGTCAGCTCGGCACTGTCCGGTATGTAGGGAATTCGGAGGTACTCGGCAATCTTCACGTGACCGGTCAGGTAGCTCAACCCTGCATACGCCGCGGCAACGAATATGATCAGTCCTATGGCAAGCCCGTCAAGTCCGTCTGTCAGATTTACCGCATTGGAGAACCCGACAAGCAACAGCATGCCGAATGGGATGTATAGAAAAGACATGTCGACAATCGGCCCCGTCACAAAGGGAACGTACAGGAGTGTTGTCTCAGCACTCCTCCCAGGCTCGAAATAGATGTAGAGGGTAACAGCGGCTGAGATAACAAGCTGTGTGATGAGCTTGAATCGTGCGTGAAGTCCCTTGGAGCTCTTTTTTACAAACTTCAAATAATCGTCGAGGAATCCGATCACCCCGTATCCAAATGTCGAGGTGAGAACGAGAATGGTGTATCGATTGGATAGATTGCCCCACAGAATACTCGAAGCGAGAATGGCAAGAAGGATGATAATACCCCCCATGGATGGGGTCCCCGCCTTCTTCTCATGAGTGCTCGGCGTGTACTCCCGGACCTGCTCACCCGTTCCAAGCTGCCGCATTATCTTGACGAGAGGCGGTCCGAACAGGAAGCAGATGAGAAGAGCGGTAATTGTCGCATAAGCTGAGCGGAAGGTTATGTAGCGAAAAACATTGAATGCGAAGAACTTATCGTAGAGCGGGTACAGAAAATGATAGAACAAGTTCCCCTCCCAGGTACTTCGGTCGACTCCCACCATCCTTGGCTTCGTCGACACTCGTACATCCTTGTACTTCGACAGGCTTCCGCCTTTACTTCAGGCACTCCCTTCGGTCGCCTGGCTGCGCCTGCATGACCCACAGGATGTGGGGCATGTCGGTGAAGCCATGGATGGCGAAAACCGACGTCCGTACATCCATGTACATCAGCTCAGACAAAGGCGCGAATGACAACTTCGAGCCTCATGGCCCGTGAGCCTTTGACAAGAACGACGTCACCGCCCGTGATCTCCTCGCCCAGCCTTTGCCTAAGTTTATCGATATCATCAAAGTGAAGGACATGGAGATGTCCTCCAGTCCTGCACCGAGCGGCAGTGATCGAGGCCTTTTCACCATAGGTGTACACGACATCAATCCCGTTCTGCAGTACATCCCGTGCCACCTTTCTGTGATATCGATCAGAGCTCCTGCCCAACTCGAGCATGTCGGCAAAGACAAAAATCTTTCTCCCCGCTGTCTCCATTTCTCCCAGATAGGAAAGAGAAGCGGAAACGGAGAGGGGGTTGGCATTGTAGCTCTCATCCACAAAGGTCACATTTTTCTGTCGGTAAATGAGACCTCTGCCCGATTCCCCCTTAAACGCTTCAATCCCCCTTTTAATCTCATCAATGGACAATCCAAAGTGCTTTCCCACGAGAGCAGCTGCAGTAGCATTGAGTACTCCATGGGTGCCAAGCACCCGTGCCCTGACGGTCCGGCCGCCAAGTCCGAACTCGGTGAAATCAACACCCCGTCTAATGACACGATCGGGAAAAAGGTCCCCGCTCCTGAGACCGAAGGTCTCTATAGATGCCCGCACGCCCCTCTTCAGCGTCCCGGCATAAGGATCTTCCTGATTGATAAAGGCTGTTCCATCACTGCCCAGACACCTGAATACCTCTCTCTTTTCACGTGCGATATTCCGCACAGAGCCGAAATAACCGATGTGAGCCGGCCCAATATTCGTAACCAGTGCACAATCAGGTTGTACGAGACCTGCAAGATATGCGATCTCTCCCGGGTGATTGGTACCCATCTCCTGGACCAGAATCTGGGTGGTGCCATCAATGTTCAAAAGGGTCTTCGGCACACCGATGTCGTTGTTGTAGCTCTGAATACTCGCAACCACCCTGAACTTCTGCGATAGCACCGAGTGAATGAGACCCTTTGTTGTTGTCTTTCCCGCCGAACCCGTAAGGGCACACTTGATGAGGCTGAATCTTCGCACATAGTTGACGGCCATGCTTCCCAGGGCCTTCCGGGTATCGGCCACTCCGATAAACGGCATTCCGGGGGAGAAGTCTATCTGCTTTCTAAGATCCGCTTTCCTCTGTATATTGAAGAGCACACCCGATGCTCCTCTGTGGCAGGCATCACCGACATAGGCATGCCCGTCATACAGCTCTCCGGGAATCGCTATAAACAGATCGCCGCTTTTCAAAGAACGCGTGTCGGTTGACACTGATGAGACCGAAAGGTGCTCCAGGGCCTTCCTATCACTGACGAAATCGAGCTGTACACCCTGCAGCAGTTCACCAAGTCCAACTCGTTGCATGCAGTACCTTCAACATCTGGTATTCCGGGTGTTCCAGGCGGCCCCTCACCGTTCATAGACAATTATCTTAACATCCTTGTATGTGACGGGTATCATACCCAGTTCTTTCGTTGCTATGCGCTTAACCCTGTCCCTTGACCGGAGTGAGGCAAGTTCCATACTTTTGAGGTAAATCGATCTCTCGAGATCATTGCGTTCCTCGGTAAGCTCATCGATTCGCCTGTTCAGGGTGAACATATGCATGTTCTGCCAGGTGATGCAGAAGAGAAGGAAAAACAGTACGGCAAAAAAGCAGGTGAGCTTGATCATCCGCCTCATGATGGAGGAACGCTCCCCCTTTGCGCTCTCGCTCATATTAGGCACTGAATCTCATCTCCTCTTCTCGTATGGTCGGAATAGTGGTATTCAGCTTCACGGCACAGCGTAAACGTGCACTTCTGGACGCCGGATTCTTTTCAACTTCATGCTCGTCAGGTTGAGCAGGTTTCTTGGTCAACACCTTTATAAATTGCTTGCCACCGCATACACAGACCGGAAAATCGGGTGGGCAGTGGCATCCCTTGTTCAGATCACTGAACACCGACTTCACGATTCTGTCCTCCAGTGAATGAAAGCTTATGACACAGATGCGACCGCCCGGCCGCAGCAGATCGACGCCGTCACGCAGTGCTTTTTCGAGAATCTCTATCTCATCGTTCACGAATATTCGTAAGGCTTGAAAGGTCTTGGTTGCCGGGTGTACGTTCCGGGGCCAAAATTTCTTCGGCACTGCCCTCATTACAATATCGGCGAGCTGTCCTGAAGTGGTTATCGGATTTTTAGCCCGCTCACCAACGATGAAGTGTGCAATACGGTTGGAGAACCGTTCCTCGCCATATGCCCAGATAATCTCAGTCAGCTTCTTCCGGTTGAAGGTATTGACCACGTCCAGGGCACTGACAGGTTTGGACTGATCAAGACGCATATCAAGCGGCTCATCACGGTTAAAGGAAAATCCTCTGCCGCTCTCCTTGAAGTGGTACATGGAAATCCCGAGATCAAAGAAGATCTTGTCCACTCCCTTCCCGATCGTGCGCTGCACGATACTCTTCAGGTTTGAGAAGTTGTCCCGTACAGGTATGAAGTGCTCAGCATAATCATGCAGCCGTTTGGTGGCCCTTCCCAGTATCTCTTCATCCTGCTCGATTCCGAGCAGCGTTCCTCCGTCCAGATGCTCGAGAAAGCGGAGTGAATGCCCCCCCTCTCCAATGGTACAATCGACTATGCTGTCATCTCGCTTGATATCCAGGTAACAGAGGACCTGTTCGAGCATAACCGGATTATGTATCCACATAGTCCCCCCTCCTAAAGACCAAGATCTGCAATCTTATCACCGAGCGAATCGAAGCTCTTCTCGTTTTCCTCGCGATAGAGATTCCAGTTTTCATCACTCCAGATTTCGATTCGCTTGATCGCCCCCAGTATAACCACATCACGGACGATGGCGGCATACTCACGGAGGCTTGGCGGCAGCGCGATTCTTCCCTGTTTATCAAGGGCCTGTTCATTGGCTGGCGATATGAACATGCGAAGGAATGAACGGTCTTCCTTCTTCGTCAGGGAGAGGTGATCGTTTATCTTCTGTACGATACGGCTCCATTCATCCCGCGGATAAACGAAGAGGCAGTGATCGAATCCTTTTGTGGCAACCCAGTACTCCTCCTCACCGATCTTTGAGTATCGCAGCTTTGCCGGTATTGCGATACGCCCCTTCTCATCGAGTGTATGTCGATACTCTCCAATGAACATATTTACCACGCTGCCTTTGCCCTGCAGTGACAGGATGTGTGAAAATACCCGGAAAAACGAAATATTTTAGGAACAACATACCAAAAAATGGGGAAATTACCCACATTTCCCCACAATTTCCTTAAATAGTACATGTATTTACACAATTGTCAACGAATTTATTTACTTTTTTTACATTATTTTCAGGCGCTTGAAGGCACTCTTGGGTCGGCAGAAAGCCCTACCGGTATTCGAGAGAGGTAACTTCCGAGATGTTTTCAATGGTACTCACAATAATACGAAGCTGCTGTTCATCGGCCACCTGAATGCGGCAGCTGGCCTTTACATGACCGCTGTGGTCAGCCTTGAGGTGAAGCTCAATGATGTTTGCATTTGAGCTGGCAATGGCAGTTGATATATCCATGAGAAGACCTGACCGGTCCCGTGCATCGATGCTGAGATGGTAGATCTTCTTTGTCTTCTCTTCCCATTCTACAGTTATCATGCGTTTCTCATAATCTCTTATGGCCCGGAGATTTCTGCAGTCTACGCGGTGCACGGTAATGCCCTTCCCACGCGTAATATACCCTATGATCTCATCGCCCGGATGGGGGTTGCAGCAGCGCGCAAGATTTAACTGCACATTTCTCTCTCCCTGTGCAATCAGCCGGTAATCCTTTTGCGACTCCCTCGGACCTGTCTTCGGTCGGGTGGATTTTTTAAGACCTTTGAGCGCACCCTCCCCTGAGGGTTCGCCATGTTTATCCTCTTCCTTGATGGCGTCGACCTTGCTGAAATAGGCCCTGATCTTATGAGTTGCACGCAATGTCCTGACCACATCGAGCCACTCTCTGCTCGGTGTTGCATTCTTCGAAGTCAGAATCTCAACGACGTCACAGCTGCGAAGCGACTTCCTAAGCGGTATGATCCGGCCGTTTGCCTTGGACCCGATGCAGTGATTACCGACTTCCGTGTGAACCTTGTATGCAAAATCTATGGATGTTGAACCGATGGGAAGTTCAAACACATCCCCCTTGGGGGTGAAAACGTAAATCTCCTCCATGAGGAGGTCTTTCTGGAGGTCCTCCATGAATCCGGAAGGATTGTCCATGTTTTCCTTCCAATTCTTCAACTTGTTCAGCCAGCGCAGCTCTTTCTCCACACCGCTGAGCTTCCGCCTGCCCTCCTTGTAGGCCCAGTGCGCGGCAATCCCCTCCTCGGCAATAACTTCCATATCTTCCGTTCTGATCTGCACCTCGAGAGACTTGCCCTCCGGCCCCACCACACTGGTGTGCAGCGACTGATACATGTTCATCTTGGGCATGGCTATATAATCCTTGAATCTGCCGCGTACCGGCATCCAGAGCTGGTGCACGAGGCCCAGAATCTCGTAGCATTCCCGCACCGACTCTCCAATAATACGAATTGCAAAGAGATCGTATATCTCATCGAAACCCTTGTCCCTGTCCTTCATCTTCTCATAGATACTGTAAAAATGCTTTACCCGCCCGTATATGACGGCTCCGATACCGTGTGTATCAAACTCCTTCTTTAAAATTCGCTTCACGTTTTCGATATAGCGCTCACGGCTCTCCTTTTTCTGAACAACCTGCGCCTTGATATCCTCGTACATCTCCGGTTCCAGGTTTTTCAGTGCAAGGTCCTCCAGTTCGATCTTTATTCTGGCCATACCGAGCCGGCCTGCCAGGGGAGCATAGATATCAAGGGTCTCCCGCGCAATACGTTCGGCCCGTTCCTTCTCCAGATACTCCAGGGTTCTCATGTTGTGGAGCTTGTCTGCAAGCTTGATGAGGATGATGCGGATGTCATTGACCATGGAGAGAAGCATCTTACGGATATTTTCAGCCTGACGCTGTTTGATGTTCTCTGACTTGATCCGCGATATCTTTGTCACCCCGTCGACCAGGTCAGCCACTTCGGACCCAAATTCCTTCCCCAGATGTTCGAGAGTCGTACCCGTATCCTCAACAGTGTCATGCAGAAGCCCGGCTATTATGACATCTGAATCGAACCCCATTTCGAAAAGCATCCTGGCCACATGGATGGGATGGGTGATGAAAGGCTCACCGGACAATCTGAGTTGATCCTCATGGGCCCGGGAGGCATATTCCAGGGCCTTCTCCATTCTGTCTATGTCTCTTCTGTCGAAGCGGTCAATATCGATGAAATCTTTCAGTTTTGAAATTGTTTTCCGTGCCATGTGTATGTAAATATATCCGATATTGTATTGGATGAACAGGGAAGAGTTTCACCGCGGAGAGAGCACTACCATCCGATCATGACCGGCCAGGTCCTGTGCAAGCTTTTCCAATTGGTATCCGTATCGATCGACCATCTCCTGTACCGCACTGCTGACCTCCGGTGAGATTTCGAGTACAAGTACACCCCCGGGCATGAGAAAATCCCGGGCGCTGCCCAATATTGTCCTGAAGGCATGCAGTCCGTCTCTCCCGCCGTAAAGCGCTAATGCCGGTTCTTGGGAGGCAACCTCCGGTGAGACATCTCCCTCACAGACATAGGGAGGGTTCGAGGCGATGATATCGTATCGATCTGAGGGGAGATCAATGAAATAATCGCTTCGGATGAAAGAGATTTTCACATTGAGCAGGCGCATACTGTTTCGAGCTGCCACTGCCAGTGCCTTTCTGCTGATATCAACAGCAGTGACGCTGCACTCCGGGAGGTGATGCGCGACAGCCACCGCAATGCAACCGGAACCCGTCCCCATATCAAGCATACTCCTGGGATGCCGCCGGATTACTTCATCCACCACAAGCTCCGTCTCGGGCCGTGGAATGAGCGTGTGACGGTTTACCTCAAAGGTAAGCCCGTAAAATTCCTTCTCCCCTGTGAGGTAGGCCGCGGGAACCCCCCGAAGCCGCCGACGCTTCATGCGCTCCCACGTGATGAGCGACCGCAGGCGCATCGTATATTCAGGATGTGCGAGGATAAATTCCCTGCTCTTGCCGATTGCATGCCCGAGGAGATAATAGAGATCAATCGGAGGGAGTTTTGCTCCGTCCTTCGTGAGAATGTCCCCAAGCATCTTATACACCCCAAGCCCCGTCTCTATCGGGATACAATACTCTTACTGCGATTTCCATCATTGATGTTTCCCAGGGAGTAGGAGAAGGCTCACTGCTCAATACCTATCTGAGCAAGCCGTTCATGTGCCTCTGATTCGGTGAGCGCTTCGATGAGTTTGGAGAGGTTACCGTCCATAACAAGGTCGAGCTTGTAGAGCGTCAGTCCGATACGGTGGTCGGTCACCCTGTTCTGAGGAAAATTATAGGTCCTGATACGCTCGGACCGGTCGCCGCTCCCGACCTGATTCTTCCGATCCGCGGCTTCGGCATTCTTGCGTTCGGTTTCCGCCTGTTCAAAGAGCCGGGCCCGGAGCACTTTGAGCGCCTTCTCCTTGTTCTTTAACTGTGATTTTTCATCCTGACAGGTAACCACCACGCCGGTCGTGAGGTGCGTAATACGTACAGCTGAATCGGTGGTGTTCACGTGCTGCCCGCCGTGACCCCTCGCCCGGTATACATCTATGCGTAAATCTTCGTTTGCTATCTGTATCTCCGTGCCCTCCGGCTCGGGAAGTACCGCAACCGTAACAGCCGATGTGTGTATACGGCCCCCGGATTCGGTAACCGGTATTCTCTGCACACGGTGTACACCTTTCTCAAATTTGAGTTTGCTGTATACTCCCTTTCCCACTATGCTGAAGGCTATTTCCCTGAACCCCCCCACACCGATCTCATTGCTGCTCAGTATTTCAATCTTCCAGCTGCTTCGCTCGCAGTAACGTGAGTACATACGGAACAGATCGGCGGCAAACAGAGCGGCCTCATCACCTCCCGTGCCTGCCCTGATCTCCATGATAATGTTTTTCCGGTCAAGGGGGTTGTGCGGAAGCAG
Organism: Spirochaetota bacterium; assembly: GCA_023136305.1. Lineage (GTDB taxonomy): Bacteria > Spirochaetota > B62-G9 > B62-G9 > DRHN01 > JAGLSF01. Next base: position 8,182 of record JAGLSF010000002.1, on the reverse strand, counting down.
GGCAAGTAGAATCCGTTGTTGAACCGCCTCCTTTTCCTCTCTGAGCTGGGCCAGTTCCTGAGTGATTTCCTCCTTCATATCATCATCAGCGGAATTCTGCATCTCGCTGTACTCCCGTATGTCGTCCTCGATTTCTCGGAGTTTTCGTTCATCACCGAGAATCTTGGAGATGTGGTTGAACTCACGGGTCAACTCGGTGTACCGATTTTTGTCGGCAATCGTTTCAGGGTTGAGTAGCTCCTTCTCGAGAACCCTGTATTTCTCCTCAAGTTCATGCAGATTGTACACCAGGGATTCCTCCAAACCCTTCAAGGTTGATTACAAACCGTTCCCCGCTATGAGGATTTTTATCAGATCGAGCAGCCTCGGAAGTACGAGAAAACGTGCGAGAACAATGACGATTAGTGTGAGCAGCGCCGCGATATCAAAGCTACCCCCGTTCTGCACCTTCAGCAAATTCCTGAATGGCCGCACGGCAGGCTCCGAAATAGAGTAGATCGCCGTAACGATCACGTTGTTTCCTCTCATTCGGACAAACCCGAATATGAAACGCAGTGCAACTGCGATCATGAAAATGAAAAGAATAAAGTAGACAAACCTGAAGAAATAGGAGATGGCAAGAACGAAAAAGAGCTCCAGGGTGATGTGCCCACGCAGGATGAGGGTGTAGCAGAGTTCCTGCAGGAGGTAGAGCACATAGAAGGCGAAAATGGGCGAAAAATCGAGTGAGCCAATGCGCATGAAGCGCAAACCGGCAAAGAGCTTCAAATAGGGATCGGTGAGCCTGTAGACGAAGCGGACAATGGGATTGAACATGTTTGGCCGGAGCCATGCGAAGAGTATACGGATAAAGATGAGTATGATGTATATGGAGAAGAGAAGCCGAACACCGTTCGCGAGGTAGACCATTACGCCAATCCGCCCTAAATTTCTTCAAATATAACGACTATGCCACGGCACAGCAATCTCTTTTTCCGTCTACCCCTTCTGCAGGAGGAGTCGGGCGAACTGCACGGACATGAGAAATACCCTTCCGGTTCGGGGTATCTCGAACATCCCAACATGGCTCAGAAGGTCCTCGGTGCATATCCTCCATCGCGGGTTGGTTATACACGAGACAGGAGATCGTGGTCTTCATGCTTCCTCCTCTGTTCCGAGATACACGCTCCTTGCGTTCTCGAGCCCGATCAGGCGTCCAATATGCAGGGCCGTGTCCAGGTCGAAATACCCCGCTTCGACCTTCTGGCTGAGCACCGTGAAAAGAACATTCCGAAAGGCCAGTGATGCGCCGTAGCTCTCCTCCGGGGTCTTGCAGTCACTTCCCCACTCTATGCGGAATATGGAATTCGAAACTTCCAGCCACTCGTGCAGTGCGTTAACCGCCGCGGTGGGCGATATGAGCGGCAGCCAGACGAGGTCGGCATACACATTGGGGTAATTGTGCAGCAGACCGCCGATGACATGGCACCAGGGATATCCGCCATGGAAGAGTACGAAAGAAACGCCGGGATAGGCACGAATGATCGGTTCGAAATTCATGGGGTTCGATCCCCAGAGAAGACCCAGTCCCGTGTGGATCTGAAAGGGTATGCTGCGCTTCTGAGCGATACGGCAGATTTGATGAAAGACATAATCACCGAAGAGTTTGACTTCCTCTTCATCAGGTTCGGTTTTATTACGGAGAACCCGCGCAGCCGCGCTCTTGTCGACCTCCTCAAAGGCAATGGGACGGTCATAGGCGAGTGCGGATTTCAGTGCGACACATCCACTGTCCATCTTCTCTGCAATCACCGATTCCATGTTTCGGACATATTCGTCGATGTCGTCCGTATCGAACCCGTAAAGCCTGCGTGCATTGTTGCCGTTGTGGTCCTCCCCGTTTCTGCTGTAACTGTAGAGAAAGCTGTTGATCCTGAAAGTTGCGCGGAAGAAGTCGAACTGCGGCGGCATCTCACCGGGACTCCAGTAGGTATCCTGCACAACGCACTCGTACAGGCAGTGCTCTGTATACAACTTCCGGAGGAAACCCTTTCCACGTCTCAACTCTCCAATACGACTGTCATACTCCTTCCAGTTCTCCACAGAGAGTGCTTCATCCATACCGTACAGGGTCTGCAGGCTCTCCCTGAACCAGCGAAGATATGACTTTGACCTGAGATTGGCCAGGAAGACCGCTCTGGCATTCCTGTCGGTTCCGGGCTTGAGGAAGGTCCACTCCTCGTCAAGATAGCTGTTGCTGATCAGCGTGTTGACGTCACAACTCGGCTCCCCGCTCAGGTCATTGTAGTGCTCGTGGCTCGAAAAGAGGGGCTGAGCATACACCGCCTCCCGAAGCTTTTTTCTTTCCCTGTCAGTCATTTCTTTCCCGGGGCCTCCTGATTTTTCACTCATCATGACACATACGCTGATATGATTCAATGACAAAATCAGGAGCAGGACATCAAGTGGTACCTATGTGTGTATCTAAATGGTGTGGTGCTGACATCCCCAGTTGACAGTCATGGAAGGCAAATACTATACTGTAGGGGGTCAACCTTTTCGCGGTGCCCCTGATACACGCAGCTGAATCCCGATTCGTTACTGATACTGTGGAGGCGGTCCATGAAAGATGTGAAGAATGAAGCAAAGAAGTTCTGGGAAGAGAAGGAGGCGGAAAGGGGTGGGAAGGTCACCTTCCATACATTCGCAACCTTTCATGGAAGATCTTCGGACCGTCAACTAACCAATGGCGGGCTCATCTACATCATTGACGATAGAATCTACTTTGAGGACTTCGAGAGGGAAAACTGGCTCATCAAACTGATTTCCCGAAAGCAGAAATATGAGAAAACGGAGTTCATCATCAAGATCAAGGAAATCTCCCTGGCCAGAATCGTATCCCGCAACAGCGCTCTCAACTGCATTGCGGGTTTCTGTGAGAGTCTGGAGACGAAAGAGCTCTCCGCATTCACAAAACTCTTTGCAAAACCTATGGTGCAGATCATGATGAAAAACGGAAGCTCACTGTTCTTCGATATCATGCGCGCCAATGACTTTATCAAGGTACTGTAGCCAGGCGTGTCTAGAGGCGTACCTCTTCCCACGTGCCTGAACCATTCCCGAGACGGCGCAGGGCCTCAACATGTATACGCTCGATGAATCCACATCCCACTACCCCCGTATTGATGTTCCTGAGATTGGGCTTTACAGACATGACCAATTCCCCTTTCAGTATGAAGCTGGCTGCAACGAAACTGGAAAGCTTTTGCCTTACCTGACACTCAAACGATCAGCCCATCGCGGCTACCATTCTTGAAACTCTCGATCCTCTCGGCAACCATGTCCATCAGCCGCTGCCGGGCATCCCATGCTGACCATGCCGAATGAGGCGTAATAATCAGGTTCTTCACCTCACCCAAAAGCGGGTTTCCGTCAACCGGCGGTTCCACTGAAAGTGTGTCGACTCCGGCACCGGCAATACGGCCACTGTTGAGTGCATCGGCGAGGTCCCGTTCATTGATGATTCCACCCCGGGCCGTGTTGATGAGGATGGCCGTTTTTTTCATCTTATCCAGGGAACCGGCATCTATCAGGTTCCTGGTATGCTCAGTCAGCGGGCAATGCACAGAAAGAACGTCAGAGGCTGCAAGTATTTCATCGAATGAATGGTTCTCATGCCCGGTATCAGCCAGATCGACAACATCGTGTGCCATAACCTGCATGCCGAAAGCCTCTGCAATGCGCGCGGCTTCCCTACCAATCGCTCCGAATCCGATAACACCGAAGGTTTTACCGGCCAGTTCGAAGGTAGGATACTTGAGCATGCCAAACATCTTCGATTTCTGCCACTCGCCCCTCTGCACATCACTGTGATAGGACAGTATGCGGTTGGTAAGGCTGAGTGCCATGGCGAAGACATGCTGCACCACGGTTTTCGTTGCATACCCGGCAACATTGGAAACATGAACATCCCGGCCCCGTGCCGCCTGCACATCGATATTGTCGTACCCGGTTGCCGCTTCACAGATGAGCCTGAGGCTGGGAAGCTGTTCTATGGCATGCCTGCTCATCCTTACCTTGTTGACTATGACGACATCGGCGTTACGGCAGGATGGTACAGGGTCATCCGATGGAGACAGCATACAGGCCTCGTACTTGCCGAGGGCCTGCACCCTGCTCAGGTCAACATCTCCATTCAGTACAACTGTATCTTCATCGAGAAATACGATCTTCATAGTACACCAGCCTGACCGACATGATAGGGTTGTGTCATGCCGCCGTTTTCTCTCTTCTTGTCAACCGCCTTTTCCCAAAGATAAGCACTATGACGAGTATGATGGATGCTGCACAGAAAATCGACAGTAAAACGATGAACATCACATGCGGTCCTACTGACTCCATGTACTGCCCGATGAGCCATGGGAAGAACATGGCCCCGATACTCGTGCCAACGAAAAACCAGCTCGTTACGGCACCGGTTATCTTCATGTTTCGCTCTGCCAGATTGATACTGGTTGGGAAGAGTGAGGCCAGCGACATGCCCATGAGAATCGTACCGACCCATGTCGCGGCTGCTGAATCATTCCAGATGAGTACCACCGCACAGGCGATTAAACAGCCCGCCAGATCAATGATGAGCATGGCCCCCGGTTTGAGCCTCGTCGAAACGGGTATCCCGATCAATCGTCCCAGTGTCAGCGCACCCCAGAATGAGGAATTCAGGTACGCAGCCATTGTCTCGTTTGCAATACCCCGGTGAAGCGCGTAGGTATAGATCCAGCCACCGTAGCTTATCTCAGCACCTACGTGAAAAAAGAAGAACAGGCCGATGAGCACCACCAGCATATAATTGCGATCCCGGTCACCATGCGCACCCTCTGATCCGTGAATCGGGGGTGAAGGGAGACGCAGGAACACGATAATCAGTGGAAAGATCATGATGGCCAGCACCCAGTATGCCCAGTTGATGTCTCCGCTCAGCCTGACAATCTGTGCAACAATGATGGGTGACAGAAGGGCTCCCAGGCCAAAGAAGAAATGAAGCCCATTCATGTAAGGCCCCACCCTGCTTCCGTGAACCCACACCAGGAGGGTGTTTCCGCCGACGTCGAGCAGGCCCTCCCCAATACCTAGTATGAAGAGAATTCCCGCCAGTATCCAGAGCAGAGATGCGAGGGGAACCAGCGCGAGCATGACAGCCATGCAGAGAAAAGCCGCGGCAATCGGGGGATGTCCCCGAACACGATCGTAGAGCCTGCCGGCGAGCAGAGACCCGCACAGAAAACCAAGGGAATGTGTGGTAAAGAGAAAACTGATTTCACTGAGGTTTGTCCTTGTATGCTCTGCGAGGCCGGGCAGGGTGGGACCAATGATCGAAACAATGAGACCGAGAATGATATAGGAGGCGTAATAGGATACTGTCTTGCTGAGCTTCCCTCCGTCACGCGATTCCTGTTCTGACGTCTCTCTCTTCCCTGTGTTCATGACATGTCCGATTGAGTTTTTTAAGTTCGTATCTTACTGCAGTCCCCACAAAAAGGCAATTGCAGTTTTATCTGACCATTACCTTTAAAGGTAATCGCGGCTGTTTTACCAAAAAAATACTGGGCTAGATATCTCGACGCTCCCTGACACCCAATAGACGAAGATGCCTACCCAGATGTTCCTCGAGAAGCCTCCAATAGTGTTCCAGGTTCCGGTTGAGCACACCGTACAGCCTTCCTTTCAGTTTTTTATTGCTCAGGATCTGCCCGTATGTGATGTGTAGAACCTGGCGTTCATCCCTGCGCTTAAGGAGGTCGGGAAGCCCCCTGTCATCCACCAGCCCGATGTCGCTCATTGATTCGGGGCTCGCAACTGTTTGATAGTACCTGGCTGCAACGTGCAGGAACCGCTTTGCGTACTCGTAGAGATCTCTGAACAGAGGGGGATCTACAGTTGCGATTACCGACAGGGCCTCGAGCCAGCTGGTACCGCATGTTTTAATGTGAAAGCGTGCATCTGTCAGTTCTCCGATCAGCGGATAGATACTGAACTTGTCGCTCCCCGAGTGAATGGAGAGCTTGTGCCCAAAGTGACGGGATATAGCACTGTGTGTGTGCAATGTCCTCTTAAAGGTATCGATATCGCCTTCATAATCAATGGCCTTTTCAAAGGTACCGCTGAAACGCGGGGCAAGTGAAACGATACGCACCCCCAGTTTCTGCAGCTCACGAGCCACGAACACATGGGCCTCCGGTGAAGTTGGAGTATCGGTTTCATCGATAGAAACTTCAAAGTCAGGGTCCTTCCCCGATTCCGTACCCGTACAGTAGAGTGTTCGGGCATGTGCAATTGCCCTGTGATAAACCAGGCTGACCTGTGCCAGTCTCTCCCTGGTAAACACAATGTGCTCGCCTGTATCAAGCCTGATGCCATGGCCGAGGTACTCCTCCTCTAGCGCCTTTCGATATGCCGGTTTCAGCTGCCTGTATTCCCCGTGCAGAGCGTCACCCTGAAGCTTTCCATAGGCAGTATGAATATGATCTGAAAGATCGGCCGTGATCATGGTACACCCGAGCGACTGCGCCTCCTTCACCCACTCCACCGTCTTCAGATGATCGCCATCCGCACCCCAGGGCTCGGTGTACCCTTCCTGAAAGACCGCCCAGGTGACGGGGTCGACAATGTCCCTGTAGGTTCGACCGGCAAGTTCCAGCTCCCGGGGAGACTGCTGCGCCAGTACAGGTGAAAGATGGAACCTGCGGAGTATCCTGATATGACCCGGCGTGGCGATGCCGAGCCTGTCTCCCACACCAAAGGTTATTGCCTGGTCGCGGAGTGCTGCGGGTGCTGCGCTGGTCACTCTTTTCCGAAGGTGTACCGCATTACCGTGATTCAGGGGACAGAGCCAGACCCAATTGTTCCCGGAATGGAAGGCCTGGCCGGAGAACCCCAGGGAGTCCTGGTTAAAAACAGCAAGGGCCCGCTCCTCCCCCTGCCGTATCAGGCACAGCACCACCCCGTCCATACGCTGCACAGATGACGGATAGAGGAGGTCCTGATGTCTTTTAAGGCTGTATTCAAGCTTTCCCAGGCCTGTGAACAACCCCTTTTTCTGGGCCCGGTAGAACCAGTCTTTATATACCCTGTGCAAGGACCCTCCTGCCCCTATAATATCCGGCATCACAACAATAAGCTGCTTGACATACCGCCCTCCTGTCTGTGGTCCAAACAGAGGCTCCCCTATAATGACAGAATGTGCACATTTGCGCAAGAGGATTGCAACTTTGCAGCCACCCCACTATACTGTTCATGGAGCAGTGCATGACATATTCCTGCTCAAAAAGGGGACGCGCACATGAGCATTATGGGAGTGGATATCGGTACAACCGGTACCAAGGCAGTTGTATTCAACGAGGAGGGGAGCATACTCGCGTCACACTATATCGAGTACCCCCTTTATACCCCCGAGCCCGACCAGTGCGAACTGGACCCTAATGAGGTATGGTCAGCTGTGAAGGAGACCATCACCGCCTCAGCCGCGAGTACCACGACCAATGACCCGGTGGGGGCGATCGGGATCTCAACCCTGGGCGACTCGCTGACTCTCATCGACCGGCACGGTGCGGCATTGAGCAAAACGGTTGTCGGTGCAGCAGACCGAAGGGCGGTCCCCCAGACCGCAAAGATCATGGAACACTTCGACAGGGCTTCACTCTTCGAACAGACGGGGGAGCCGCTTAACGCGGTGTGTGTCATCCCCAAGATACTCTGGTTCAGGGAGAACAGACCTGCAATTTATGAGAAGACCGCACGGTTCACCGGCTGGCAGGAAATCGTACATCTCAGGCTGGGACTTGCACCATCCATGGACTACTCCCTGGCGAGTAAAACCATGCTCATGGATATACATCACCGGGACTGGGCCAGAGATCTGCTGGAAGCATGCGGGCTTTCACCTGATCAGTTTTATCCCCTGATGCCCTCCCATACAATCGTCGGTACGCTGAATGGTAGATACGCAGATCCGCTTGGATTGGACCCCGGCACCCCGGTGGTGGCAGGAGGATTTGACCAGTGCTGCTGTGCCCTCGGAGCAGGTGTGCTTACAGCCGGTAAAGCGGCGAACACCATTGGCACGCTGGAAGCAATAACCGCAATATCCGATTCACCCCGCCTGCAGCATACACTCCTTGAGGGCAATTATGGCTGTGGATTTCAC
>JAGLSF010000199.1 GCA_023136305.1 Spirochaetota bacterium | reverse complement strand
CTGGCAATCGCCATTCGACTGTACAGGAAGTACAATACCTTTGACATACGGGAAATCAAAAAACTAAAAGGCTAACCTATGGACTGGTGGGTTCCACTATTCGTTATTGTACCCCTTGGCGGCGCTTTTCTGACCGCAATCATTGGGAGCTTTTCACAGGCCTTTGGCAGGTACTTTACCTCTCTTCTGCTCGCTCTCTTAACAGGCCTCGCGCTGTACATCATGTTCACACCTGTAGGAACGATCATATACAGGGTGGGCGGTCATGAGCTTTTCGATACCATACCGATCGCCATATACATGGTCATGGATGGACTGTCACTCTACCTGCTCGTCATCATAAACCTCATTGGGTTCCTGTCAGCCTTTTACTCCATTTCCTATATCAAGACATTCACTTCTGAGAACTACTACTACACCCTCTTCTTCCTCATGGTCGCCGGGATGAACGGTGTTGTGCTGAGTGGCGATATATTCAACCTGTACGTATTTCTCGAGATGGCGGCCATAGCTTCTTATGCGCTCGTTGCCTTCGGCATCGACAAGGAGGAACTAGAGGCATCCTTCAAGTATCAGATACTGGGGGGAATATCTTCCCTCTTCATCCTTCTCAGTATAGGCCTGCTCTATTGGAGTACTTCCACCCTGAACATTGCCGACATTTCCGGGATTATCCGCCAAAAAGGAGCTCCCGAACTCATCAAGTTCGTGTCTGTGATACTTCTCACAGGCTTCGGTCTCAAGGCAGCGATGATACCCTTTCACGCATGGCTGCCCGATGCCCATTCATCCGCCCCGTCACCTATCTCGTCAATGCTCTCCGGTGTACTGATCAAGGCTATCGGCGCCTATGTGATTTTGCGCCTGTTCTTCAACATGTTCGCCATCACCTATGACATCTCGCTTGTCATCACGCTCATCGGTACACTCTCAATGGTAGTCGGCGTTCTGCTTGCAATCGGGCAGTGGGACATCAAGAGGCTCCTCGCCTATCACAGCATCAGCCAGATGGGATACGTGGTGCTCGGCGTTGGGATTGGCATGCTCGTTATTGCAACTAACGGCCCGCGCACCGTTGCCGCATTTGCCATTGGAGGCGGCCTCTATCACCTCTTCAACCATGCGGTGTTCAAGGGACTGCTCTTCCTCAATGCAGGTGCCGTAGAACACAGAACGGGCATCAGGGACATGAAGAGACTGGGAGGGCTCGCTTCGAAAATGCCGGTGACAACATCGACATCACTCAGTGCTTCCATGTCCATATCAGGCATACCACCCTTCAACGGATTTTTCAGCAAGCTTATCATCATCATGGCGGCGATTCAGGCACGCTACTTTGTGCTTGCCATCCTTGCCGTTTTTGTCAGTATTATCACTCTCGCCTCATTCCTGAAGGTACAGAGATTTACCTTTTTCAACAAATCGGAAGAGAAGTGGAACCTGAAGGACTTGTATGTGAAGGAAGTCCCGTTTTCGATGTGCTTCTCAATGATCGTGCTAGCTGTACTCTGTCTCGTGCTCAGCGTATTGATTGTTCCATCGGTACGTGACATCGTTCTCACGCCGGCTGTCAACGTGCTGCTGGATTCGACTGTATATTCGACAACTGTATTGGGATACTAATATGAAAGCGGCATTACACTTCATCTTTCTGGTCGGCATCTGGCTGTTACTGACTCTCAACGTCACGCTCCCGAACATTGCCGTGGGTGTCGTGTCAGCCTTCGTTGTCACACTTTTCTTTGCAAAATATTCGCTGAAGGCCGACAAAAAACAGTTCCATATCCATCGATATTTCTGGGCAGTGATCTATGGGTTCATTTTCCTCTGGGAGTGCATCAAGGCAAACATCGACGTTATGTACAGAGTGATACACCCCAGAATGCCCATCAAGCCCGGCATCGTCAAGGTGAAATCCACTCTTAAAACCGATATCGGCAAGGTCTTTCTTGCGAATTCCATTACCATGACACCCGGTACGATCACCGTCGATATCATCGATGACTACTTCTACGTTCACTGGATATACGTCCACAGCAAAGACCCGGCAATTTATACGCAGAAGATACTGGGAAGATTTGAAAAATATTTGAAGAGGATATTTGAATGACTTCGATTCTGAACATTTTCTTCTATATTCTCATTGGTCTTTCCTTTTTCTGCCTGTTCAGGATTATTCGTGGGCCTACAATTGCCGACCGAATGGTGAGCATCGATATCTTCGGCATACTTGTTGTCGGCATATGTGCGTTACTGGTCATCATCACCGGAAGAGAGTTCATCATCGATATAGCCATTACATGGACGATACTGAGCTTCATTGCGACCTTGGCACTGGCAAAATACCTGGCGGGGAAGAAGCTAAATGAATGAAATCATCAGTACTGTAATCATAGGAATCGGCGTTGCCTTCGACTTTTTTGGCATTCTGGGGTTGATACGGCTGCCCGATGTGTATAACAGACTGCAGGCTGCCACGAAGAGTGTAACCCTCGGTACATGGAGCATACTACTGGGGATACTCATCCGATACGGATTTACCGGGGTTGGGGTGAAGGCCCTGCTCTGCATTCCCCTACTGTTCTTTGCCTCCACTGTTGCTGCACATGCACTGATAAGAGGCTCGTATATCTTTGGGATCAAGCTTTGGGACAAGAGTGTTGTTGATGACTACAAAGACGTATGGAGAGGGAAATAGCATAACATAATCTACCGCAAAAACCTTCATACATTTACCGCATTGCAGGTGCAGTAACGGTCATACCATCTCACTCAATCTGTTTTCTGTAAACGCATACATCCTTTGATGATCATCCAGAGGTGACGCCTATGCCAGACCTTCAACATGAAATCCTCTCTCTGAAGAAGCAGATGAACAGGTACAAGGACGAGCTGGAAAGGCTCACGAGGGAACGGAATGAGTACCTCCGGGTGAGCGCCCATCAGATGAAATCACCCATCACCACGATAATCTTCAGTATCGATACCCTCATAAAAGAGTATGCGGGGCGGCTGAACTGGAAACAGCTGCGCATCATCGAATCAATAAAACACAGCGCCAGCAACCTCCAAATCCTCATACACGACATCCTCGACCTGGAAAAGCTGCGGGCGGAAAAGCTGGAGCTCAAGAAAATAGATTTGCTCGAAATCTGCAGACAGGTGGTTGAAGACCTACACAGAAAAATAGATGATAAGGACATCGATTTCGAAACCAATTTCCCGCACAAGACGCTCATTACTCGGGGAAACCCCACCGTACTCCGGCAGATCATCGAAAATCTCCTCGAAAACGCAATCAAGTACTCACGAAAAAACGGCGAGGTGGACTTCACCATTGTCTACGATGACAAGGAAAGAGTAATAACGTCTGTGGTGAAGGACACCGGCATCGGTATTCCGGATGATGTACAGGACCACCTGTTCGACGAATTCTACAGGGCTCCTAATGCAAGGATATTCGACAAAACAGGAACCGGTTTCGGTCTGGCCATTGTGAAACGTGTTCTGGATCTGTGTGGAGGTACGATTCAGATTCAGAGCAGGGAAAACGAGGGTACCAAGATCTCGTTCACACTGCCACTGATCGATGTCATTGACCGTCCGGTGGTCATACATAAAAAAAAGGGACCCTATCGCAAAATCATCATCATAGGCGGTGTCTCCGCAGGACCAAAGGCGGCTTCCCGGGCACGGCGTGTTGATCCCGAAGCGGAGATCACCTTGTTCGAAAAAGAGCATTCCCTCGCCTATGCCGGCTGTGCCCTGCCCTACTACATCTCGGGCCGTATCAAGAGCAGACGAGACCTCTCACACGCCATATCAGGCTCTTACAGTGTGGTCGATTTCTTCAGAGAAGTGAACGGGATCGACTTCAAGAACCTCTCAGAGGTTATTGAGATCGACCGGAGGAATAAGGCAGTTCAGTACAGAGACCTTGTCATCGAGGGGGTCTATTCCGAACCCTACGACACACTGATCCTTGCCATGGGGAGCACACCGATCACCCTGGATATTGAGGGAGTGTCACTGAAGAACATATTCAAGCTCCACGGCATCAACGATGCCGAGCGGATCAAGTTTGCGATTGCCAATGATATTTCACGCGAGATTATGATCGTCGGGGGCGGTCTCATTGGAACGGAGATCGCTGATGCGCTGACCATATCCGGTTCACGGGTCACCATCGTTGAACAAACAGGTCAGATTCTCCCCATACTCGACCCGGAGATGGCCGCCCTGGTTGAACAGTACATGATACACAAGGGCATCCGTATATTGAAGAATGAGACCATCAAGGCCTTCAAGGGAAAGGAATATGTGAAGTCGGTTCAACTCTCGCGTTCCAGTCTCAAGGCAGATATGGTCATACTTGCCATGGGGGTTAAACCCAACGTTGGGCTCGCACAAAAAGCCGGTCTCAAGATCGGTGAAACCGGTGCCATAGCCGTCAATGAATACCTGCAGACCAG
>JAGLSF010000198.1 GCA_023136305.1 Spirochaetota bacterium | reverse complement strand
ATGACCTTTCGGAGGAGATGATTTTTGGACTTGCATCGGGTTTGAATTTCTTCTACTTCGAGTTTAAAAACCTTCCCTATCCGCTCATCGGCGGCCGAACGAAGATCGGTAATTTCGAAGAAAGCCTCTCCTGTAATCTCGGCATCATCATAGAAACCCATCGAACATCGAGCAGTAAAAAGGCCTACGGGGAGTTGAAAAAACTGGTCGAACACAATACTCCTGTAGTCATCTACGTAGACATGAACCCACTCTCCTATCTGGGCATGCCCGAGGAGGTGCATTTCGGGGGCCATGCAGTCGTGGTGTTCGGCATAGATGAAGAAGAGGAGATAGCATACGTGTCGGACCGGGACAGCAGCGAGGCACCCCTCACACTCCGTCAAGACGAGAAGTCTGGGCATTTTCACCGGGTACCCCTGCATGAGCTTGCCGCGGCACGCGGTTCAAAATACAAACCCTTTCCTCCGGAGAACAAGTGGCTGACCTTCGATCTCAGCGGCATGTGGCCCATAGAGCGTCGCATCATCTTCGAGGCAATCAGGGAGACGTGCACTGTCATGCGCTGCACTCCACTCAAGAATCTCGGCATCAGGGGAATCCACCTCTTCTCCCGGAAGGTCCTGGAGTGGAAGGATTATGAGAGAGAAAAATTCAAATGGGCCTGTTTCAACGCCTATGTGATGATAAATGCCATCGGTGGCACCGGAGGAGGAGCTTTTCGCCGGATGTACGGTAGCTTTCTCAAGGAGGGGGCAGCTATCACCGGAGCTGCCGAGATGGAACAGTATGGAAGGGAGTACATAACCCTCGGTGAATTATGGGATGATGTGGCCGATACCTTTCTGTCTTCAAGCGATACCGGATCCGCCGAGAGGCTCGAGGAAATAGCCGAGTGCCTCGAGCACATTCATTCGAAAGAGGAAAAGCTTCTCCATAAGCTCTGCACGCTCGTGCAGGAGTGACCTGACGGGCAGTTTTCAGTAACTCCCCAGCGATCGCAGCTCATCGGATGCGGTGTCGGAGAATTTCGTCCCCCCATACTCATTCCTGACTACCGTGAAGTAGCGCTTTGCCTCATCGACCTCGCCCTTTTCACGGTAGCACTTACCGAGCATGAGCAGTGCGTATGGTTTAAGTTCGGACTCTCCGCCCCCCTCGGCGAAGAACATGAACCCGTCAATCGCCTCGCTGTAATCCCGGAGAAAGTAGCGTGAGACGGAAAGATGCATGAGTGCCACGTCGTAGAATTCACGGCTCTCATCACGTATGCCGATTGTGAGATACCGTGCAGATTCATCGAAGCGCATGACATGAAAAAGTGAGAGCCCGAGGTGATAGGCGACCTCCCCTTCAAGGGCATTTTCCCCATATTCCTCAATGAGGGAATAGAAGACCTCAATGGCAGCCGTGTACTCTCCTCCATTGAAACGACTCATTCCCTCAGCAAAGGAATCCTCGAGGCCTGTTTCAAAATCACTCTCATCAAACCACTCGAGATCATCCTCATCCTGTGCCGAACCGCGCACACCCGCAAGAGCTGTTTCGGTATACTTGTCGGAAGTTGATCCCATCTGCTTCGTATACTTCTTCAATCCCTTGAGAAAACCGACCTTCTTCTTCTGTTCAACCTTTCCCAGAAGCTCACCCACAGCGATGTACCGGTTAGCCCCTATGGAGAGAAGGTCTCCATCCAGGTCGATCTCCACGGCACCTTCGGGTCCCGTTCTGATTACCGACTGATGCCCAAGCTCCATATCCACCTCGGCATCCGTCCAAGTTCCGTTGCCGAGCAGGTCCACAGAACTCGTACCACTGCTGAATACGATAAAAATGTCTGAAAATCCAGGAGCTGCACCTGCAAGAATTATACACAGTGTGATGAGAGGTAGAAACCGTCGCATACTTCCCCCCTATTGTATGTACGCGCTCTCTCCAATACGACAGAGTGACATGGATTATCCCGAACAGTACGGGATTCTATTAAATAATATATCTCACTTTGAGGAAAATGTTCATCCTTTCATTGCTGTTTTAAAAAAGATATGAGCTCACTGAAACAACTGAAAACACTGCAAGCCCCATGATGCTCAAGCAGTACCGCATGCTCATGCTTCTGCTCTTCACTTTCGTCGGTGTCACCGTTCACAAAGCCTATGGGATGAATCTGCGTACGGCCGGCGGCAACCATATCATCGGGCATATCGCCAATATAGTAAACAGAATCATTGCTCGTGTAGCCGCTCTTCTCCATGGAAAGGGAGAGGCTGAATGGATGAGGTTTTCTCAGCGACTCGTTACACTCCTTCTCGGCTTCCACGACGTTATCCTCGGAGACCATCGTTTTGAAATAGTGTCCAATGGAAAACTGTGTGAGGGCATACTCGGCCTCGACACCCGGACGCCCTGTTGCAATCGACAGGGTATGAGGTCCGGAAAGCTCATCAAGCTGGGCAAGCGTGGGTATCATCCGCTCCCGTTCAATGTAACCGCCGTTGCGGCAGAAGATGGGCTCCTCGCCGTAGATCTGCCGGAACAGGCCGCTTCCGAGGTACAACTCCTGAAAAATTCTCTTGGTGAGATTCCCGGCCTGCACATCCCCCTGATTCAGCAGAAAGGGTGATCTGTCCCCCTCCGACCATTGGGCTGCAGAGAAAAGTGCTGGCGCCCGCTGCTTTCGTACAAGGTCCTCGAGCTTGGCGGTATCTCCGGCAAGCCCTATACGACGCATCTGCTCAAAAACGGCATGGTCATCTCCCGCCGCTTTGGCCTCACGGAGTCGCCTCAGCACGGCTTCGTCAATATGATGGTAGGCTTTGATAAGATAGGCGTTCAAGATCGCGTCTGTGAGGTCCCAGTCATTGTTGAGACCGCCGCTTTTCTTGACAGAGGCAACGTCAGCGAGCGTAATGAAATCGTCTGATACATCGGCCCCCAGAACCTGACGCAGGTACTCTATGACGGTGCGCCGGGTGACTTCTCGATAAGAGCCCGTCACATCAACAAGCACGCCATCCATATCGAATATGATGAGTGGTTTTTTACTCATATCAGAGCCGTATATCCACACCCCGCTTCCTAAGATACTCCTTGGTTTCGGGTATGGTGAACTCTCCGTAGTGGTATATGGACGCTGCAAGAACTGCCGAAGCTCCCCCCTCGACAACGGCATCGTAGAGATGGGAAAGTTTTCCGCACCCGCCCGACGCTATGATGGGAATATTGACCCGTGAGGAGATCTCCCTCAGCAGTTCGTTATCGTAACCATCCCTGGTTCCATCCCGGTCCATGCTCGTCACGAGGAGCTCGCCCGCGCCGAGCCCTTCGGCCCGAACACACCACTCGAGGGCATCGATATCGGTCTTCTCCCGTCCTCCCCTGATGTACACACTGAAGCCTTCAGGTTCGCGCTTCACATCTACGGCGACAACGATGCACTGTGAGCCATAGTTGAGCGCTCCCTCATGTATGAGATCGGGATTCTGCACAGCCGATGTGTTTATGGAGACCTTGTCCGCACCCGCATGCAGGATTTTCCGTATGTCATCGACGGTCCTGATGCCCCCGCCCACGGTGAAGGGAATGAAGAGCTCGTCGGAGACCCTCTCAACCACGTCGATCAGTATGTCCCTGTTGTCGGAAGTTGCGGTAATGTCGAGAAACACGAGCTCATCAGCCCGGTCCTCTTCATACTTACGCGCCCACTCCACGGGATCTCCGGCATCACGTATGTTGACGAAGTTTATTCCCTTCACAACCCTGCCTTCGGTAATGTCGAGACAGGGTATGATCCTCTTCTTGAGCATCTTCATATACCTCGATTCAGAGATGGGGGCACGGCATGGAGGGCTTTCTCCACCTTTCGGTCACTCCTCCTGAAGAAAACTGCACGCCTCACGTACCGATATCCTCCCCTCATAGATGGCCTTCCCCGATATGACGCCTTCAATGCGGCTGTCAGCCATGGCTTTTATCATGTGCAGGTCATCCATGCTCGATATGCCTCCCGCAGCAATGAGAGGAAGCCCCGTCTGCGTGATCATGGCGCCTATGGCCTCCACGTTCGGACCCTCGAGCATGCCGTCTCTGGATATATCGGTGTATATGATGAGTGAAAAGCCCATGTCCCGGACCCTTTTTCCCAGCTCAAGAGCGGTGATGCCGCTCCCCTCGGTCCACCCGGAAATGCGGACCATCCCGTCCCTCGCGTCAATGCCCGCGACGACTCTTTTCCCGTATTCTCCAACCATCGATTCGATCAGGCTCCCCCCTTTGAGTATGACCGTTCCGAGTATGCAGCGATCGACACCCATGTGAAGGAGCTCCTGCACGTCCTCGCGGCTTCGTACACCGCCTCCTACCTCGACGGGTATGTCGACCCCCTCCACAATGGTGCGGATGAGGTACCGGTTATTGACCTTGGGGTCTCTCGCCGCGTCAAGATCGACGACGTGAAGGTAGGAGGCCCCCTGATCCTGAAAAGAACGAGCCTTCTTTACGGGATCATCGTCATACTGTATCTTCTGCCCGT
>JAGLSF010000197.1 GCA_023136305.1 Spirochaetota bacterium | reverse complement strand
GCTGGGTTGGAGATAAATGTGAAAGAACCCGATGTGGCAGGTGTGACAAGTGTATCCAGGAGCCCGGGGAAGTTGGAATCCAGGAAATCTCTATTGCGCTGCGCAATTGGTTCCATTGGGTTCCAGGGGAACGGCACAGGCGTCCCCATGTATCAGCCGCTCTCCTTGAAAAAACTGTTGAAGTTGTCCACGATTTTTGAGTTGCGCAGAGCCGACATGTACCAGTCGTTGAAGAGGTAGTTCTCTTTTAAATTCGTGTATGACTGGGTTATGTAGTCCTGTGCCTTTTCGAATTCCGATTGGTCAAAGGCATTCTCTTCAATGACTCTGAAAAGGATCTCGCCATCCGACGATTTAACAGGTCCCCCTATATTTCCGGTTTCTGTGGAGATTGCGAGTTCGACCAGGTTTGGTATGTTCATGATCTCGAAGAGGGGCAGGGTTCGCTCCTCGTTCAGGATGTACTGGCCGTCAACCGTGATGTAATCTGTTCTCTGGGTTCGCAGTCCTGCCAGGCTGACCTGTTCATCAAAGGAGTCCGGGTCCTCTATGACCTTTTCCAGGATGCTTTTACTCTTTTCAGAGGTTTCTTTTTCTACCTCTTCGCGAAACTCGACAACGTATTCCTGCTTGATACGGAAAAGGGCTTCATCGTAGGAAGGAATCTCTGGATCGTCCAGTGCCATGATGATATGGTACCCGAATACGGTTTTTACCGGAGCGCTGATTTCACCGGCCTGCAGAGCAAAGGCTGCCTCAGAGAATTCTGCGACCATGTCCTTCCGATAGAACCACCCGAGGTCTCCCCCTTCTTCTCCGGTTGGGCCCTCGGATTCTTTTTCGGCAATCTCTTCAAACCTGCCGGGGTCCTCACTCAGCTGCAGGTATATGTCTTCTGCCTTCTGCTCGTTGTCCTTGATGAGGATATGTGCGGCGTGGGCCCGCCTGAATAGTTTGGGGTTCTCCTCGTAGAAGCTTTGAAGTTTTTCTTCAGGTATATCGTCGTAACGTATGTATACGTATTCGATCTTCTTTCCAAAGTTAACGAAACGGTAGAAGAGCTCCACTTCCATATCCGAGACCTTTGGCGTGGTGATAAAATCGTCGATGAACATGGCAATAATGAGCTGTTCTTCTTCACCCTTGAAAATGCGGTCCCGCATGTATTGCGGAGTGTCGTTGAATCGATGCTCGTCGAATTTTTTTCCCTCAGCCGCATAGTAGCCCTTTTCAACAATACGTGAGAGAACCGCATCACGGCTCACCCGTATTCCCTCCCCCTCGGCGTATTGCAGTATGAGCGTGCGCTGAATGACCGTGTCGAGAGCGCGGCGCGTCAGTTCGCGGTTTTTTTCCTCAGAAATCCCCTCTCCGCTCTTCTGCTTTTCTTCCTCGAAGTATTGACGGTATGTGTTTGCAAAGAGGGAGTCACTTCCCACGTTAATGGGCTCGCCGTTGATGATGGCGAGGTTCGCGTCAGAACCGCCCCGCGAGATGTAGCGATAGGCGAAGCTGCCGACAAATGCGACAGCTACGAACCCTATGATGATTGAAACGAGTACCTTCTTTGCGGCAACTTTTGGTTTGTTCTTGGCAGTCATGACAGGGTCCGTTTTTGAGATGCTGTTATGGTAATAACTGGTATTAGGGGTGTCAATGAAAAACTTCACAGGAACATGCAGGGCTTTTTACATTGAATTTTAGTCATTTTTATAGTATGTAGAGTTCTGAACCCTGTTTCATGGAGCGGATTATGAAAACTATCGCAGTTATCGGTGCGCAGTGGGGGGATGAAGGTAAGGGAAAGATCGTGCATCTTCTCTCAGAGCGGGCAGACGTGATTTGCAGGTATCAGGGCGGCAACAATGCCGGTCATACGGTGGTTACGGGGGGAAACAAATATGTTCTCCACCTTCTACCTTCCGGAATACTGCATGAGGACAAGGTCTGTATCATCGGTAACGGCTTGGTAGTCAATCCCTATGCACTCAGGGACGAGATGGAGACACTGAAAGAGGATGGAATCGAATGCACATCGAGGCTGTTCGTATCAGACAGGGCTTCGCTCATCATGCCCTATCACCTTGAGCTCGACCACGCCTATGAGGAGGCCCTTGGCATAGGAACCACCAAGAGAGGCATCGGTCCCGCCTATACCTACAAGTATGCCCGCATGGGGGTGCGCCCCTGTGACCTCCGGGAGGTCTCTTATCTGGAACGAATAGTGGGGCTCGCTCTCGATGAGGTGAACGCTACACTTTCCGGACGATTTGGCAGAGACCCGCTCAAGCTTTCAGATGTCATGGAGACACTTGACGAGTACGCCCGGATACTGGAGCCCTTTGTTGCCGATACATCGAAGATCCTTCGTCAGCATATCGATGAGGGGAGGAAGGTAATCTTCGAGGGGGCACAGGGTGTTCTCCTCGATGTGGATTTCGGGTCCTATCCCTATGTCACTTCCTCAAGCCCGTCGGCCGGAGGGATTCTCACCGGCCTTGGTATCGGACCAAAGATGGTCGGAGAAATCCTTGGTGTTACCAAGGCGTATACAACCAGGGTCGGCGGCGGTCCTTTTCCGACCGAACTAGAGGACGAAACAGGAGAGCATATACGGCATGTTGGCGGTGAGTTCGGCGCTTCGACAGGGCGGCCCCGGCGCTGCGGTTGGTTTGATGCGGTGTGCACAAGGCATGCAGTGAGAGTGTCGGGGATCGACAGGCTTGCCATGACGAAGTTTGACGTCCTCGACGGCCTGGAGACCCTCAGGGTGTGTACCCACTACCGTATAGACGGAAAGGAAACTGACGAATTCCCGGCCAATGCAGAGAGACTTGCACGGGCTGTTCCCGTGTACCGTGAGTTCAAGGGCTGGGACAGCATAGCCGGTATCAGGAAGTATGGTGACCTGCATGCAAGTTGTACACACTACACGGAGGAGCTTGAGAGGTTGCTCGGCGTCCCCATCTCCATTGTCTCCACCGGTCCCGACGAGAAGGACACCATTTTCAGAGAAAGGATAGCCTTCTAGCCGGATCATAGCCATGCCCCTATTCAATGGCCACAGGATCAATCTGGATCTCGAGTATGTTCTTCATCGGCTGCGCCAGTCTATAGCCTCTCCCGCCTAAAGTGCTTTTAAATATCCACATTTGATTGTAATATAGTGTCCACTAACTAAGAATAAGCCATCTTTGCATGGTGAAGGAGGATATAAACATGGCTAATCTCGAAACAACACTCAACAACGCACTGGATGCGGGAAAGGGCGTGCTGCGGCTCTTCCCCACATGGGTTCCCCGCACATTCTGTGTGCCGGGCAAGCGAATGAAGCTGCATCCCGATGATACCTACGCCTTCGGCGCGCACAGGGGAGGGATCGATGAACGATGGTTTGCCTCCACGGTGAATGCCTATAACGGGCCGGAGACGCTCCCCGATGAAGGCCTGAGTTATATCTATTTCAAGGACGGAAGAAGGGAGGAGAAGATACTTCTCAGGGACGCTGTCCAGGACATGGGCGGGGAGCTGCTCGGAAAGGAAGTTATTGACAAGCACGGAGGCTGGCTCATGTTCGCCAAGTTCTTCGACAATATGGGCCCCCTCCCCCATCACCTCCATCAGGATGATGAAGCGGCTGCGCAGGTGGGTCTGAAGGGAAAGCCCGAAGGGTACTACTTCCCGCTGCAGCTCAACAACCACGGCGGCTGGTTTCCCTACTCATTTCTCGGGCTGAATCCGGGAACAACGAAGGACGATATTAAGAAGTGTCTTGAAAACTGGGACAAAGGCGACAACGGCATTCTCTACCTGTCCAGTGCATACAAGCTCAAGCTTGGAACAGGCTGGGATATACCGCCCGGCATTTTGCACGCGCCGGGCTCTCTTTTAACCTATGAGCCACAGCGGTCTTCGGACGTGTTTGCCATGTTTCAGTCGCTCGTCTGGGATCAGGTCTTCCCGTGGGACATGCTCGTATGGAATGTGCCCGACAAGAAGAAGAAGGATCTCGATTACATCATCAGTCTCATCGACTGGGACCTGAACACCGATCCCGATTTCGTGAAGAACCGTTTCCTCGATCCGAAACCGGTGAAACCTCTTGATGAGATGAAGAAACAGGGGTACGAGGAGTACTTCATTCAGTACAAGTCCGAGTACTTTGGCGCAAAGGAACTGACCGTGTATCCCGGCAGGTCGGTGACCATCAGGGAAGATGCCGCATACGGCTTGATCGTCGTGCAGGGGCAGGGCACTTTCGGTGATCTGGCGATCGAGTCGCCGGCGCTGATACGGTTCGGTCAGATGACAGACGACGAGCTCTTCGTGACCGTAAAAGCAGCGCAGGAAGGAATAACGATTACGAACCAGAGTGATCGTGACAACCTGGTCATGCTCAAGCATTTCGGCCCCAGCTAATTATGGGTACACACCACTTATTTATTTAACTCAATGGAGTGTTGAGATGGCTAAAAAGAAATATGTCATCGGCGTTGATTTTGGGACAGATTCGGTGCGGTCCATGGTGATTGATGCGGCAACCGGCAGGGAAGTTG